>CAYTLH010000168.1:0-3571 GCA_964438525.1 uncultured Demequinaceae bacterium
AGTCGCTCTCGAGGGCGCCGAACAGGAAGGCGAGGCCATCGTCGGCCGTCTCGGATTCGTCCGTCGCGAGTACGACCTCCACGGCCGCCACGTACTCCAGGCACTCGGGAGGATCGAACGGGGTGGTGGCCTGGTCGGGCCATCCCTGCAGCCAAGCGTCACCCGCGGTCAGGACCGTGGGCTCATAGAAGTAGTAGCCGTCCACCGTGGGCAGCCAGCCCGCGACGTCCTCGGCCGAGTACTTGCCACTCGGCTCTTCCTCCGAACCCGAGGACCCCGCGCCCGTGGCCAGAACCACGCCGACGGTTCCGGCCACCGCAGCGACGGCAACCCCCGCGACCACACGGCTCGAAACCCTTGATTGCCGAAACATGTCCTCTCCTCCGCTCGAGGCTCCGTCGCGTCGCGGGCCTACACCGACGGTACCAGGGAGCCCTGGACTAACGTGGCGGCATGGGCCTCAAGGATCGATTGGTCGGGATCGACGCTGGCCACGAGCCTAAATGGCAAGCGTCCCTGAGAAAACCTGCCAGGCGAGCAGGGACTTCGCCACCAGGCTTAGGAGGACGTACGTCGACTCCCCGTAGACGTAGTTCTTCCACTTCCCCACCTGCTTGTACTGCAACAGCATGACGATGGCGAAGCAGTTGAAGAAGACGAACAGGGAGAAGAAGATCCCGTACACGAATCCCGGGGGCGAGGCGTCTACGCCGGGGGCGACCAAGTACAGGGCGATGGCGATCCAGGGAAGTGCGCCAGCGAGGCAGCCGAACCAGTAGGAGATGAGGCCCACGCCCTTGCCGGGGTTCTCGTACTTCTCCTGGAGGAGGCCGAACAGGATCATCGAGGCGTTGGCACCGGCCAGCCCGATGAGCGCGGCGGCGTCGAGGATGCCGACGAGCAGCGCGATCAGGACGATCATGATGGTCGACGAGACGGCGTACTCGACCCAGCGGAAGTAGTTGCGCTTCTGCTCGAGGCCCCGGATGTACCTGGGGAAGAAACCGGGGCTGACGATGATGAGGTGTGCCAGCGCGGAGACGAACAGGAAGGCGGCAACCCCCCAGGCGTACCGGAAGTCGAACAGGGTGGTCAGGCTATCCGGCGTGGAACCCGGTTGCTGGTCGAGGAACGTCGCAACGACCGGGATGGTGAAGGAATTCGCCAGCACGAGGATCACGATCCCCTGGGCGAGGTGCAGCAAGCCCATCACGAGGTTGTAGCGACGAAGCTTGACCGCCGTTGCGGGGGCGATGGATCCGGCCGATTTACCGGACCTCGAGCCGGAAGACTTCTCCATCTTCAGTCTGCGGGCCATGAATCCTCCTTGGCGTGGGTTACAGAACGATTGCCATTCGACAACAGAACTACCCTGAAAAGCACTCCCACGGAAGCCCCGAGGGGTATCCTCCTGGCCCCCGACGCGGTCGCGCAACGAACCGGCTACCCCGACGAAACCGACATATAATGGAAAACGGAAAGGGCAAGTGAGGCCTTCCCATGGTGCAGCTGGGGGTCCGATGAAGCGGACGACAAGTCGATTGGCTCGGCTCGGGCACAGACGGGGACGGCTCGTCCTTCTCGCGGAACTCTTGGTTCTCGCCGTTTCCGGGGGGGTCGCCATCTTCGCGACCGCCGCCCAATTGGCCGTCGACAGCCCGGATCTGTCCGAGTTCTGGGGTTCACCGTGCACCCACGACCCCCTGTCCGTGCGGGTCCAGCCGGCGGGCTTCGGCGCAAGCCGGTCAGCGGTGCGGATCACCAACGTTCCCACGGAGTGCTTCGGCAACACGTTCGAGGTCGCCGTCTCGGATTCCGGCGGGAACCTGTTGGCCAGCGGTTCGGCCACCTGCTCGACCGCCAACTGCCAGATCACGACCGGCACCTACAACGCCCCCTCGGTCACGGACGCCCACGCGCTCGCCTCCACCTGGGGGATCCCGGCCAGTTGGGACACCACCTGCACCTACATCATCTTCTTCTGGTGGTGCAACTAGACGCCGCCCGCCTGGGGGCCGGCTGGCCGACCTTCGAGACGCAGTTCCCAATCTCGGGGCCGGGGGTCATCTCGACGAGTGGTTCTTCCGGGGCGGCCGCTCGGTACACCGCCGTCCATGGAACCATCCTGGCTGACTCCACTACGGTGGAATCACAACCGTCAAGAGGAGGAGGGTCCACGATGGCCACCGATCCCGCCCGTGACTCAGGGGACCTGGCAAAGGGCGACCTGTGGAAGGCACCCGCAGAGTCCACTCATCCATCCCCAACCGACCCTCCGCTCACGCCACCGCCAACAGCCGAGAGATCGCGGAACGGGAAACTGGCGCTAGTAATCGTGGGCATCGTCGTCGGCGGCCTCGCGCTCATCGGTGCGGCCGTCTTCCTTATAACGCCGGTACTCGACGCCCAGAACGCGAAGACGGCGGACACATATGCCAAGGCGGACGTATCCACTTTGGGAAGGGACATCGCCATCTACTTCATCGATCACGACGGCGCCCCTCCCGATATCACCGTCGTCGACGGCCGATACCACCTCGAAGCCTGGTCCGCCTACATCGACCCCAACTACAACGACGAAGTGGTCTCGCCTGGTGTCGAGTTGGGGGGCGTCACCGGTGCGGGCCCGTTCGATTGGTGCGTGTGGGTGACCAACCCCGACGGTGACCTCAAGACCTTCAGGTACTCTGCCGTCGGCGGTCTGGAGGCAGGCAGCTGTTAGGACGCCCCCTCCGGCAGACTACGCAACCTTCGAAACGTCGATCCCAAGCTCAGGGCCGGGGGTCACGTCGACGAGTGGCTTCTCCGGCGCAGTCGGGTCGTAGGCCAGGGTCTCCCGGCTGATGAGGTCACGATGCGCCTTTACGGCGGTCACCTTGTCCTCGGGAACAGTCAAGGTGAGTCGAATCCGGTCCGACACATTCAGGCCGGCCTTCTTCCGTTCGTCCTGGACGAGCCGGATGAGGTCGCGGACGTAGCCCTCGGCCTCCAGTTCTGGGGTCAGGGCCGTGTCGAGGAGGACGAACCCTCCACCCGCGAGTGGCGCGGCCGCGGCTGAGACCTCGTCTGAGGCCCCCGCGAGGACCGTCTCGACCTCGTATTCCCCTTCCTCCAGGGCGACGCCGCCCGCGGCGACGACCCCGCCCTCTTCCGACCAGTCGCCCGACTTTGCGGCCTGGATGGCCTTCTGTACGTCCTTGCCCAGCCGAGGTCCGGCGGCCCGCGCGTTGACGGTCAATCGCCGCTCGACCGGATGCCGGTCGGTGAACTCCGCGACCGACCCCACCGACACCTCCTTGACGTTGAGCTCCCCGGCGATGAGGTCGATGTAAGCCCGAACCGCCTCCGGCCGGGCAACGGCCGCCTCCAACAGCAGCAGCGGCTGCCGGACCCGGATCTGCCGGGCCTTGCGCAGCGCGTGCGCCACCGACACGATCTCGCGAACCTCGTCCATGACGGCCCCGAGGGACTCGTCCCGCCAGGCGTCGGACACGACAGGCCAATCGGTCAGGTGCACGGACCGCTCCCCCGTCAGGCCGCGCCACACCTCCTCCGTGACGAGCGGCGCGAG
>CAYTLH010000169.1:0-2714 GCA_964438525.1 uncultured Demequinaceae bacterium
GAGACCTGGCACGACAAACTGAGGAAAGAGAAACTCAACGACGAAGTGTTGATCACCCCAGCTGAGGCTCGAGTCGTCATCGGCGACTGGATCGCCCACTACAACCACGACCGACGCCACAGCCGCCTCAGCAAGCAGACCCCAGCCAGCGTCCGATACGCTGGCCTCACCACCCCGACTCTCACACACGTGGACCAAAAGTAGGGGTCACGTCAATCCGCCCCCAGGGGCGGCGACCATTAGCTTGCGTGGTATGCATACGGCGTATACAGTATTGTGTGGATACGCAGTATGCAAGGGAGGCGCCGTGTCGATCCGAGACTCACTCCTCGCCCTTCTGGCCGAGGGCAACCGTTACGGTTACGAGTTGCGTGCCGAATTCGAGAACCGCACCGGCGGCGCCTGGCCACTCAACATCGGCCAGGTGTATTCCACGCTCGATCGACTTGAGCGCGACGGCCTGGTGACGCGTCATGAGGCAGATGACGACCGTCAGGTGCATTACTCGCTGACGAATGAGGGGCGGACCGCCGTGGAGACGTGGTGGACGAGCCCCGTTCCGGTCGAGCGCGTCGCGCGCGACGACGTCGCGCTCAAGGTCGCACTCGCCATAGCGACGCCGGGAGTCGACGCCGCCGACGTGATCCACACGCAACGCCGCTCGGCGATGTCCTCGCTACAGGTGTTGACCCGCGCGAAGAACCTTGACACTGCGGACCCATGGGGAGTCATCGCGGACGCGTTGATCTTCCGAGCCGAGGCCGAGGTGCGATGGCTCGATCACACCGAGGCGACGTTGGCGCGGCGAGGCGTGAGAACCGACGACCGGCCGACGCGCCCGGATGCTCCCCGGGTGGAGGACGTCGAGAGGGCGGCGAGTCGGTGAACGATAACGGCCGCGTGGCAGGCGAAACGGTGCTCGCCATGGAGTCTGTGAGCAAGCGCTACGGCGAAGGGAAGACTCTCGTGACCGCGCTCGACGGCGTGAGTCTCGCAGTCGAGGGCGGAGAGATGGTGGCCGTCATGGGCACGTCGGGATCGGGCAAGTCGACGCTCCTCTCGATCGCCGGGGGCCTCCTCGCGCCCACCTCGGGTCGCGTCGTCGTCTGCGGCGAGAACCTCACCGACGCCTCCGTCACTCGACTGGCACGCATTCGCCGGGAAATGGTCGGCTTCGTCTTCCAAGACTTCAACCTGTTGTCCGCGTTGACGGCGGTCGAGAACGTCGCCCTGCCGCTCGACCTCGCCGGGGCACCCCGATCGGCCGCGCGGACGGCCGCGCTCGAGGCGCTCGAGACCGTCGGCCTTGCGGGTCGGGTGGCCAGCTTCCCCGACGAACTCTCCGGGGGCGAGCGACAACGCGTCGCCATCGCGCGCGCGGTCGTCGGCGAACGTCGGCTGCTCCTCGCGGACGAGCCCACCGGCGCCCTCGACTCCGTCACCGGTGAGGCGATCCTGCGCGGGCTGAGGGAACGCGCGGACGCGGGAGCGGCGGTCGTCGTGGTCACCCACGATGCGCGGCACGCGTCATGGGGGGATCGCATCGTCTACCTCCGAGACGGCGTCGTCGTCGACGAGACCGTCGCCGTCGGTCCGGAACACCTCCTCGCCGGCGAGCCCGCGTGATCCGCGCACTCATTCGCGGCTGGTGGCGGACTCGAACCGCGTTCCGGCTCGCGGCCAGAGATCTCCGACGCGACCCGAGACAAGGGGTTCTCGTCGCCGCACTCGTCGCGCTACCGGTCGCCGCGATGGTGTTGGTCGGGACGGCGGTCGCCAGCCAGAAGCCGACCGCGGGCGAGAGGGTAGCGGCCGAGCTCGGCTCCGCCGAGGCGTGGGTGCGCGTCGGGGACCCCTTCGGGTGTTCGGTGGTCCAGTCGCCGACGGAGCCGTACGCGTATCAATGGGCCACGCCGGACGCCGGTGTGGTTTCGATCGGTTGCGCCGAAGCGACGAGCGAGCGGCCCGAGGCCGTGACGTTGGAAGCCGTGCGGTCCCTGCTGCCCGCCGACGGAGAGTACATCGAGGTCACTCGGGGAACGGTCGTCGCGCTGACCGAGGATGGGATCGTGGTCGCCGACGCCGTCGAGGACGCGGTGTGGAACCCGGCCCTGCGGGGGCCGTTCGAGGTACGGGAGGGCGAGGCGCCGACGGCGCCCGCCGAGGTGATGGTGTCACCCGCGTTCCTCGACGCGCTCGGCGTCGCGGTCGGAGACGAATTCTCCGTCGAGGGAGTGGAGGGCTCCTTCCTCATCACCGGGGTGGTGTCGCCTCGCGTTGACTGGGGCGACATCGTGGTCTACGCGAATCCGGGGATGCTCGGGTCGTCCGGCGACGTCGAGTCCGCGGTGTGGTATCTCGTCGGCCGTTCCCTCACGTGGGACGAGATCCAGGACCTGAACGCGCATGGCCTCATCGTCTACTCCCGAACCGTTGCGGAGAACCCGCCCGCACACGACCCGGTCATGGCGTATCGCGGATCTCAGGCCGTGGATCCCGGAGTCGTCGCGGCGGCGAGCATCGGCTTATTCGCGGTGCTGCTTCTCGCGGGCGCGGGATTCGCCGTGACCTTCAGGAGGCAGCGACGCACGATGGCCGTGCTCGCAGCCACGGGCGCCGAGCGGGGTTCGTTGATCGGCGTAGGAGTCGCTCGCGGGGCCTGGCTGGGACTCGCCGGCGGAGTGGCCGGTTCGGTGGTCGGGCTTGTCGCGGCC
>CAYTLH010000170.1:0-13181 GCA_964438525.1 uncultured Demequinaceae bacterium
GAGCGCCGCGCACCTCTGCCGCAGGGGAGGGCGCACCGGGCGCGTCGCGCGTTGATCACGCGGCCCTTC
Organism: uncultured Demequinaceae bacterium; assembly: GCA_964438525.1. GTDB lineage: Bacteria > Actinomycetota > Actinomycetes > Actinomycetales > Demequinaceae > JAFGBM01. The sequence continues at coordinate 70 of CAYTLH010000170.1, forward strand.
GGGGCAGAAGCCGTGTCCGGCCTGCGGCGGGCGCGAGGAGCGACATCATGAGCAAGTTGGATGAGGTGGCCCAGGGTCAGTTCAAGGACGACATCCCGGCGTTCCGCGCCGGCGACACCGTCAAGGTTCACGTCAAGGTCATCGAGGGGAACCGGACCCGCATCCAGGTTTTCGAGGGCATCGTCATCGCCCGCAAGGGCTCGGGGATCGGTGAGACGTTCATCGTCAGGAAGGTGTCCTTCGGCACCGGCGTGGAGCGCACCTTCCCCCTCCATTCGCCGACGATCGACAAGATCGAGGTCGATCGCAAGGGCGAGGTCAGGAGGGCCAAGCTGTATTACCTGCGCGGGCGCCGCGGCAAGTCGGCCCGCATCCGCGAAAAGCGCGACAGCTAAGCGCGGAGAGGGATGCGGGCGGACGACGTGGAGAACCCCAAGCATGGGAAGCCCCCCGCCCCCTCCTTCTGGAGAAAGATCCTCGGGTGGTTGAAGGAAATCGGCATCGTCGTCGGAAGCGCGCTTGTCATCTCCTTCCTCGTCAAGACCTTCTTCTTCCAGTCCTTCTGGATCCCGTCGTCGTCCATGGAGCCGACCCTCGAAGTCGGCGACCGCGTCCTCGTGAACAAGCTTCGTCCCGGCCCCATGGACCTCCGCCGGGGCGATGTCGTCGTCTTCTCCGACCCCAACAACTGGCTGGGGTCGCAGCCGTTCGAGACCCACGATTCCAACTGGTTCGGCGACGCCCTCGTCTTCATCGGGCTCAAGCCGGACGACTCCGGGCGGTTCCTCATCAAGAGGATCATCGGCCTGCCCGGGGACACGGTCGAGTGCCGGACGGAGGAAGGAAGCGTCCTCGTCAACGGCGAGGCCATCGTCGAGCCGTACCTGGCCGGGGGGACGTCCGCGTGTTCCGGGGGGCGGCGGGACGCCTGGGGGGAATGGCAGCCGTGGTCGGTGACGGTCCCGGAGGGCCACGTGTGGCTCATGGGCGACAACCGGCCGTACAGCGCCGATTCGCGCTACCACATGGACGAGGGCGGCGCCGGCTTCGTGCCGGTCGACCACATCGTCGGGTCGGCCTTCGTGACCGTATGGCCGTTGAGCCACTGGGGCGGGATCGGCAATCCCCTCGCGGGGGGCGAGGAGGGTTAGCGTGATCTCCCTCGCGACCGAGGCGGCCCTGTGGGAGTCCGGGGCGAGGGTGGTCGCGGGCGTGGACGAGGTCGGGCGGGGGGCGCTCGCGGGCCCGGTGTCGGTGGGGGTGGTCGCCCTGGCCCCGTGCGAGGCCTGGCCGGACGGGCTCGACGACTCCAAGCGGATGACGGAGGCGCGACGGGTCGACGTGGCGGACGCGCTCGAGGACTTCGCCCTGGCCTGGGCGGTCGGGTCGGCGAGCAGCAGCGAGGTGGACGAGCGGGGGATCGTCGGGGCGTTGAGGCTCGCCGGGCACCGGGCGCTGGAGGTCGTCTCTTTGGCCGTCTGCGTCGACGCCGTCCTGTTGGACGGGAGGCACGACTGGTTGACCCCGCCCCCGAGGACCCTCCTCGACGAGGGGCCGGACCTTCGCGTCCCGCCCGTCACGACCGTCGTCAAGGGCGACGGGACGTGCGCGTCCATGGCCGCCGCGAGCGTCCTCGCCAAGGTGTCGAGGGACGAAGTCATGGTCGAGGCCCACGATCTGCACCCGAGGTACGGGTGGAGGACGAATAAGGGGTACGGGACGCGCGGCCACCTCGACGCGCTCGAGGCCCACGGTCCGACGTCCTGGCACCGGAGGTCGTGGAGGCTTCCCGGATGCGGGGGCTCTCCTAGATAACGCCGCCCGCCCGGCGGCGTGGGGCGTCCCCAGGTGGTCGAAAGGGGCCGGCCCTCCCCAGGACGGCGCAGCCGGGCCGTCCCGGACGCCGCCCGTGGGAACCTGCCGCGAGGAGGTGGGTCATGTCCACGATCGCCCTCGGCAAGTTCGGCGAGGATACGGCCGCCCGGGGCCTCGCCGCCCAAGGGTGGCGGATCCTCGACCGCAACTGGAGGTGCCGACTGGGCGAGATCGACATAGTCGCCCAGGACGGGGGCGACCTCGTCGTCGTCGAGGTCAAGACCCGGAGGGGCACGGCATTCGGCCCTCCCGAGGAGGCCGTCACCCGGGCCAAGCTCGCGAGGCTTCGCCGCCTGGCGGCCGCCTGGCTCGACGCCCAGGACAGGAGTTTCGACGGGGTGAGGATCGACGTCGTCGCCGTGAGGGTAGGGGTGGACGGCGTTCGCGTCGAGCATCTGCGGGGGGTCGGGTGATCGGGCGGACCAGGTCCGTCGCGCTCACGGGTCTCGAGGGACACGTCATCGACGTCGAGGCGCACCTAGCAGCCTCGTTGCCCGCGTTCGCCATCGTCGGCCTGCCCGACGCATCGCTCAACGAGGCGAGGGACCGGGTTCGGGCGGCCGTGAGTTCCACCGGTCTGCAGTGGCCGAACAGGAGGATCACCGTCAACCTGTCCCCGGCCTCACTCCCGAAGTCCGGGTCGGCGGGGGACGTGGCCATCGCCGTCGCCGTCCTGGCAGCCGCCGGGCTCGTGGACGCCCGGAAGGCCGCGGGGGCCGTTCACCTGGGGGAGCTTGGTCTCGACGGCGGGGTCCGACCGGTCCGGGGGATCCTGCCGGCGGTGGCCGCCGCGGTCGCCGCCGGGTCGCCTCGGGTCGTCGTGCCCACCGTCAACCTCGATGAGGCGCGGCTCGTCCCCGGGGCGGAAGCGGTCGGGGTGGAGAGCCTCGGGGGGCTCGCCCGCCTGTACGGGAATGAGAAGGCCCGGCTCCCGGAGGGTGGGGGACGGTGGCGTGGGCAAGAGAAGAACGGGAAAGGGGGGCGCGCGGTCCCTCGGGATCGTCCCCGGTCGTCGCCCGCGGCCGGGCCCGGCCCCATGGACCTCGACCTCAGGGAGGTGAGAGGCCAGGACGAGGCCCGGTGGGCCCTCGAGGTGGCGGCGGCCGGCGGTCACCACCTCCTCATGGTCGGTCCTCCCGGCTCGGGGAAGACGATGCTCGCGGCCCGGCTGCCCGGGATCCTCCCCGACCTCGACCCGGGGGAGGCCCTCACGGCGACGTCCGTCCATTCCATCGCCGGGGTCTTCGATCCGGGGGGAGGGCTGCTCCGCCGGCCTCCTTACGAGGCCCCGCATCACTCGGCGTCGGCCTCGGCCATCGTCGGAGGGGGCAGTCACCTCGCCCGCCCGGGGGCGATCTCCCGGGCTCACGGCGGGGTCCTGTTCCTGGACGAGGCCCCGGAGTTCTCGTCTCAGGTGCTCCAGACTCTTCGGCAGCCCGTCGAGCGGGGGGAGGTGGTCCTCCACCGGTCGGCGGGCGCGGTCCGCTACCCCGCGAGGTTTCAACTCGTCATGGCCGCCAACCCCTGCCCGTGCGGGCATTTCGCGGGGACGGGGGAGAGGTGCTCGTGCACCCCGATGGCGCGGAGGCGGTACTTCGGGAGGCTGTCGGGGCCGCTGCTCGACCGGGTGGACATCCAGGTGGACGTGAGGCCGGTCCGGGGCGGGTTGGACGAGCCGGGCGAGGCGACGTCCGAGGTGCGGGCGAGGGTCGAGGCAGCCAGGAATAGGGCCCGAAGCCGATACCGCGGGCTCGGGTGGGGCACGAACGCCCATGCCCCGGCGACGTGGCTGCGGGAGAGGACCTCGCGGGGTGCCCTGACGGGGTTGCTCCGGGCCCTCGATCGGGGCACGTTGAGCGCTCGGGGGGTCGACCGGGCCTTGAGGGTCGCGTGGACCCTTGCCGACCTGGCGGGGCGGGGGGCTCCGGGGCCGGACGAGGTCGCCCAGGCCATGGTCCTCCGGATGAGGGGGACGGCCGTGGGGGCAGTGGCGTGACCGAGGGCGTGACGGAGGACCGCAAGCTGGCCCTCATCACCTGGAGCGCGATCGCGGAGCCGGGGGATGCCGTCGCCCGCGCCCTCGTCGGCGTCATGGGCCCGGTCGAGGCGCTGGATTGGGCGAAGGCGGCCGTCTCGGATCCCGTCGGGGCGGCTATCGACCTCGGCGCCGTCTCCCCGGACCTGGTCGATCGGGCCGTCGCCGCCGTCGGACGATGGCGGGGAAGATCGCGGGCCTGGGATCCCGAGCCTCACCTCGAGAGGGCGGCCCGGGTCGGAGCCCGGGTCGTGGCCCGAGGCGAGGCCGAATGGCCCGAGGCTTTGACGGACCTCGGAGACGCAGCGCCGTACTGCCTATGGGTACGGGGTCCCCTGGACGTCTCGCGGGCCTACCGGGCGTCCATCGCGGTCGTCGGCTCGAGGTCGAACACCGCGTATGGAAATCACGTGGCCGGAGACCTGGCGGCGGACCTGACCCGGGAGGGGTGCGCCGTGGTCTCGGGCGGGGCCTACGGGATCGACGCCGGCGCCCATCGAGGGGCCCTCGGGGTGGAGGGCGCGACCATCGCCGTCATGGCCGGGGGCGTGGACCGCCTCTACCCGGCTGGAAACGACGGCCTCCTCCGGGCCGTCCTGGACTCCGGGGCGATCGTCGGCGAGTTGCCCTGCGGGTACGCGCCCCACCGGAGCCGGTTCCTGACCCGAAACCGCATCATCGCGGCGTCGCGGGCGACCGTGGTGATCGAGGCGGCCCACCGATCGGGGGCACTATCCACGGCTGTACACGCCGCGGGTCTCGGCCGCCCCGTCGGCGCCATCCCGGGCCCCGTGACTTCGCCGAGTTCCACCGGGTGCCATCGGTTGATCAGGGACGGGGCCACCCTCGTGACCGGGGCCTCGGACGTCCTCGACCTCGTCGATCCCCTCGACGCGGCTCGGGAGCCTTCGGGACTCCAAGAGGCCGTCCGGGACAGGGCGGGGGGCGGGCCGTTGTCCTTCCCGTCGCCCGCGCATCGGCAGGCATACGACGCGATCGCTGGTCGGGGGTCGACGATCGACCGGATAGCGGCGGGGGCGGGCCTTACCCTCCCCGAGGCCCGGTCCGCCCTTGGGGGTCTCCTGCTCTCCGGTTTGGCCATCCAGGACGGAGACCTCTGGCGTCGGACGTCGGCCGATGCTCGACGGGTGCGATCGGGCACGCGACGGACCTCGAGGAGGCCGGGGGAGGAGGATAACGATTCGGCGACGTTATCGGCATGAAGCCCCTCGAAAAACCGGACAAAATACCGCAAATGGTAGTGTCTAGTGTGATAGATGTGACACAAGGGGTTGATTTGACTCGTGTGACAGTGCACATTGGTACGCATGCCAACGATGGCGAGCCAGGACCCCCTGCTCAAGGAATTCACCGCCCACCTGAGGTTTGGGCGCGGCCTGGCTCCGAACACCATTCGTGCGTACTCGTCCGACCTCCTCAGCCTCTCGACCCACATCGACCCCACCGGCCCCCCGAGTGAGGTCCTGCCGTCCGTGGCCCTCCCCACCCTGCGGGGGTGGCTCGCGGGCCAAGCCGATGCCGGGCTCAGCCGCACGACCCTGGCCAGAAGGGGGGCGGCCGTCCGCGCCTTCTACGCCTGGGCGTCCGACACCGGGTTGATCGAGGCCAACCCGGCCGTGAGGCTCGCCTCCGCGAGGCCCGCCTCGGCCCTCCCGACCGTCCTCAGCTCGGCCGACATGACCACGATGCTCGAGGCCGCCGAGGCCAAGGCGTCCGGGGGCGACCCGATCGAGATCCGGGACTGGGCCGCGGCGGAACTGCTGTACGCGACCGGGATGCGGGTCGGCGAACTGGTCGGCGTGGACGTCGACGATATCGACGTAAGCGAGAGGCTCGTCCGGGTCATGGGCAAGGGGGGCAAGGAGAGGGTGGTCCCCTTCGGGGTCCCCGCCGCCCGCGCCTCCCGGCTGTGGCTCGAACGCGGACGCCCCCAACTCCTCGTGGACCGCTTCACCCCGGCCTTGTTCGTCGGCAGGCGGGGCAGGCGGGCCGACCAAAGGCAGATCCGGGAGGCCATCCACCGGCTCGCCGCCGCCGCCGGAATCGGGGACGTCGCCCCCCACTCGCTTCGCCACACGGCGGCCACCCACCTCGTCGACGGCGGATCGGACCTCCGATCCGTCCAGGAGGTCCTCGGGCACGCCAGCCTGACGACCACCCAGCGCTACACCCACGTGACCGCGGAACGCCTCCGCGCGTCCTACCACCTCGCCCACCCGAGGGCCTAGGGAGAGCCATGTCGAACCTCAACACCGTCCTCACCCAACTCGAGAGCGAGTACGAGGCCGACCCGCTCTACGCCCGTACCGAGCCTCCCCCGAGCGAGATCGACCGCTGGTGGTCCGTCGTCTCCTCGTCGCCCAAGCGGCGCCGCAAGTTCAAGGCGTACCGGGAGGCCCGCTCGAACCTCATCGTCCACTACGCCCCCCTCGTCACCATCGTCGCCACCCGTATCATCGTGCGCCTGCCGGACACCGTCGAGCTCGGGGACCTCGTCTCGTACGGGATGTTCGGCCTGATCGACGCCGTGGAGAAGTTCGAGCCCGAGAGGGGCTTCAAGTTCGAGACCTACGCGGGTACGCGCATCCGGGGGGCGATCATCGACGAGTTGCGCGCGGCCGATTGGGTGCCCCGGTCCGTCCGCAGCAAGGCCCGAGCGCTCGAGGCCGCGACCCACGCGATCGAGCAGGAGGTGCTCGGCCCGGCCTCGGATCAGGAGGTCGCGTCCAGGCTCGGGTGGGACGTATCCGAACTCAGGTCGGTCAAGGCCCAGGTGGCGTTGTCCCACGTGGCGGCCCTGGACGGGATCCCCACGACCCTGGATCGGCCGCGGGAGGTCAAGGCCGAGGCCCTCCGGGTGCCGGGCGCCTGCTTCGCCGTCGACCGGAGGGAGACGATCGAGCTCCTCCATCAGGCGATGGGAAGCATCAAGGGCCGGGAGCAGGAGGTGCTCCGGCTGTATTACTTCGAGGACCTGACGCTCGGCCAGATCGGGAGGATCCTCGGGGTGACCGAGTCCCGGATCTCCCAGATCCACACGGCGGCGGTCGCCAAGCTCCGCCAGGCCCTCGTCGCGACGGGGGCGTTCGGCTAGGGGTTGGAGCCCGTGCCCGTCAGCGGCAGGAGTCGGATCGGCCCGAAGCCGATGAGCACGTCGAGGGGGTTGACGTAGTCGCCGCCCCATCGCACGCCCCAGTGAAGGCAGGGGTCGGGGAAGCAATGGCCCGGCTCGTCCGTGACCACGCCGATCGGGGCGCCCCCCTCAACCTGGTCCCCGGCCGAGACTGTGGCCGAGACCGGCTCGAGGCTCGATACCCAGCCGCCTCCATGCCCGATGCTGACCACGCCCCGGTCGACGACCGCACCCGCGAAGGTCACCATCCCGTCGCCCGGGGCGAGGACCTCTTGCCCGACCTCAACCTCGAGATCGATGCCCCGGTGCCCCGGACCCCACGGGGTCTCCGGACGGTCGAAGAGGCGGAGGGCCCGGAACGGTTCGGCGGGGGAGCGGAAGGACGGGCCGGGGCCGGATCGGGCTTCGGCCGGGAGGGGGCCGGCCAGGAAACACGCGAGAAGGGCCGCCATGGCGAGGAGGACGACGGATCGGGCGACGCATCGGGCGCGATAGGACATGGGGGAAGCCTGCCCCTATCCGCCTCGGGGAGGCAGGGATGGACGCGGGTGTGGGGAGGGTTCGGGCCGGGTGGGCGCCTTGGGGCATCGGCTCGATGGAATTGATACCGCCGTGACCCGTCCAGTACGATGGTCGCGCGGTCATAGACCGACATCGCGCATCCAATCGAGCCCCCAGCGGGGGCGCGCCGGTGAGGCGGGGTCCGGGTTTCCGGTGCCGAGCCGCGTGGATGCCAGGGGTTCGGCCACCCGGCCGAGCCGACAACCGAATGCGGGTCCGCCCCGCCGAAGGCGCGTAGCGCCGAAAGGAAGCACCATGGCCGTCGTGACCATGCGCCAGATGCTCGACGCGGGTGTCCACTTTGGACATCAGACGAGTCGCTGGAATCCCAAGATGAAGCGCTTCATCTTTGCCGAACGCAACGGCATCTACATCATCGACCTTCAGCAGTCGCTCGCCAAGATCGACGAGGCGTACGCCTTCGTCCGCGACACCGTCGCCCACGGCGGCACCATCCTCTTCGTCGGCACCAAGCGCCAGGCGCAGGAACCCATCGTCGAACAAGCGTCCCGAGTGGGGATGCCATACGTCAGCGAGCGCTGGCTCGGCGGGATGCTCACCAACTTCGCCACGGTCTCCAAGCGGGTCTCCCGGCTCAAGGAGCTCGAGGAGATCGACTATGACGACATCGCCGGATCCGGACACACCAAGAAGGAACTGCTCGGATTGAAACGGGAGAAGGAGAAGTTGGACAAAACCTTGGGGGGCATCCGGGCCATGAATCGGACCCCGTCCGCCCTCTGGGTCGTCGACACGAATAAGGAGCACCTCGCCGTCGAGGAGGCGGGCAAATTGGGCATCCCCGTCGTCGGCATCCTGGACTCGAACTGCGACCCCGACCGGGTGACCTACGGCATCCCTGGAAACGATGACGCCATCCGCTCGGTCCACCTGCTCACGAGGGTCATCGCCGACGCGGTCGCCGAGGGCCTGGTTGCCCGGCATGCCGCCCGGGCGGAGGAGGGCGAAGAGGGGACCGAGGAGGAACCGCTCGCCGAATGGGAGAGGGAGCTCCTCGAGGGGGGCGAAGAGGCCGAGAAGCCGGCAGCGAAGGAGTCGGCCGAGGAGCCCGCCGATAAGAAGGAGCCGGCCAAGAAGCCGGCTGCCAAGAAGCCGGCCGCCAAGAAGCCCGCCGCGGCCAAGACTCCGGCGGAGAAGAAGCCGGCCGCCAAGAAGGCGCCAGCCAAGAAGGCGCCAGCCAAGAAACCCGCCGCCGCCAAGGCTCCGGCGAAGAAGACGGCCAGGAAGACGACTAAGAAAGACAAGGAGTAGGGCCATGGCGAACTACACCGTCGCCGACATCCAGACGCTCAGGGAGCGCACCGGTGCCGGCATGCTCGACGTCAAGAAGGCCCTCGACGAGGCCTCCGGTGACCTGGACAAGGCCACGGACATCCTCCGGATCAAGGGGCTCAAGGGCGTGACCAAGCGCGAGGGCCGGTCGGCCTCCGAGGGCCTTGTCGCCGCGGACGTCCGCGACGGCGGTCCCGGCCAGATCGGCACCCTCATCGAACTCAATTCGGAAACCGACTTCGTCGCCAAGAACGACAAGTTCACGACCCTGGCCGACAAGGTGCTGGCCGCGACCGTCGAGGCCGGAGCGACGTCCGCCGAGGACGCCCTCGCCGCCCCTCTCGATTCCGGTACGGTCCAGGACGCCATCAACGAGGCCGCCGGGGTCATCGGCGAAAAGCTCGTGTTGCGGCGGGTCGCTCGGATCGAGGCCCCCAAGGTCGCCGTATACCTCCACAAGACGAACCAGGACCTTCCGGCCCAGGTCGGCGTGCTCGTGGGCTCGGATGACAAGGCCGCCGACGTCGCCCGCGACGTCGCCATGCACATCGCCGCCTATTCACCCCTGTACCTCAGCCGCGACGACGTCCCGGCCGACACCGTCGCCCACGAGCGGCAGGTCGCCGAGGAGACCTCCAAGGCCGAGGGCAAGCCCGAGGCCGCCCTCCCCAAGATCGTCGAGGGCCGACTCAACGGCTTCTTCAAGGAGAACGTCTTGCTCGACCAGGCATACGCCAAGGACCCCAAAACCACGGTCGACAAGGTCGTCGCGGCGACCGGCGGCGCGGTGACCGCATTCGCCCGCTTCCGCGTGGGAGCCTAGAAACCACGACAAAGGAGGCGCCCATGCCGAAGAAACCCACCGACGCCGGCGTGGACAGGCGCGTCCTCCTCAAGGTTTCGGGCGAGACGTTCGGCGCCGGCGCCGTCGGGCTCGACGCCGACACGGTTCGGCGCCTCGCCACGGAGATCGCCGAGGCCGTCCGCGAGGGCGTCCAGGTGGCCGTGGTCGTCGGGGGAGGCAACTTCTTCCGCGGCCCGGAACTCGCCCAGAACGGCATGAAGCGCGACCGCGCGGACTATATGGGCATGCTCGGCACGGTCATGAACGCCCTCGCCCTCCAGGACTTCCTGGAGCAAGCCGAGGTGGTCACCCGAGTCCAGACCGCCATCGCCATGGGTCAGGTCGCCGAGCCGTATATCCCGCTCCGGGCGATCCGCCACCTGGACAAGGGCCGGGTCGTGGTGTTCGCGGCCGGCGCCGGGATGCCGTATTTCTCGACCGACACCGTGGCCGTCCAGCGGGCCCTGGAGACCCATTGCTCCGAGGTCATCATGGGCAAGAACGGGGTGGACGCGGTATACACGTCCGACCCCCGGCGGGATCCGAAGGCCAAGAGGCTGGAAACGGTCACCTACCGTGAGGCGCTCCGATCCGGGCTCGAGGTCATGGACGCGGCGGCGTTCAGCCTGGCGATGGAGAACGACCTCCCCATGGTCGTCTTCGGCCTCGAGGGGGAGGGCAATGTGACGCGGGCCCTCCTGGGTGAGAGAATCGGGACACTGGTCACAGGGGCCGAACGAGGAAAGGGGTCAGCGTGATCGACGACACGCTCCTCGAAGCAGAGGACAAGATGGACAAGGCCGTGGAATCGGCCAAGGACGACTTTGCGACGATCAGGACGGGGGCGGCGTCGGCGGCGATGTTCGCCAAGATCATGGTCGACTACTATGGGGCCCCCACGCCCCTGCAGCAGCTGGCGTCCATCACGACGCCGGACGCCCGCACGGTCGTCATCTCTCCCTACGATCGCGGGGCGATGGGCGACATCGAGGCGGCGCTCCGGGCGTCCGACCTCGGCGTCAACCCGACGGATGACGGTACCGTCATCCGGATCAACATGCCCCAGTTGACGGAGGAGAGGCGCAAGGAATACGTCAAGGTGGCCCACCACCGGGCCGAGGAGGCCCGGGTCGTCATCCGGAACCACCGCCGGAAGGCGAAGGAAGCCATCGAGGCCGCCGTCAAGGAGGGGGAGGTTGGAGAGGACGACGGCTCGAGGGCCGAGAAGGAGCTCGAGGCCCTGACGAAGAAGCACACCGAATCGGTCGACACCCTACTCGCCCACAAGGAGGGCGAACTCCTCGAGGTATGACGACGGACACCGAGGCCGGGGTCTGGGGCCAGGACGGGACCCAGGCGAAACCGAGCCGGAACTTCCTATCCGCCTCCATCGTCGGGGTGCTCCTCCTCGGCCTGATCCTGGGGCTCGCGTATTTCACCCCCCTCGGCTTCACCATATTCATCTACACCGTCTGCCTCGCCATGCTTCCCGAACTCAGGCGGGCCTTCGCCCGGCAGGGACGGGTCGTCTCTCTGATACCGCTCTCGGCCGCGACCATCGGCATGGGTGTTTCGGTGTGGTACGACGGACGCGAGGGCCTGATCGTCGCCCTCCTGATCGGGGCGGGGGGCACCATCGCGTGGAGGCTCGTGGACGAGTGGGTCGAGGATTCGCTCCACGACGCCCTCGCCGACGTCCTCGCCCTCGTGTGGATCCCCTTCTTCGCCTCGTTCGCCGCCCTCATGGTCCAGTCCGAGGGCGGCTGGGTGCGGGTGTTCGTCCTCGTGGCGGCCCTCGCCGGGAACGACACGGGGGCGCTGCTGGTCGGCATGACCTTCGGGCGGCACCGGATGGCGCCCAAGATCAGCCCGAAGAAGACCTGGGAGGGCGCGATCGGGGGCATCCTGATCGGCACGGGGGCCGCCACCGGGGTGTGGTACCTCTTCATGAACGAGGGCGAGTGGTGGCTGGGGGCCGCCGTCGGCTTCGCCGTGACGATCGCGGGGATTTTCGGAGACCTCGTGGAGTCCGCCATCAAGAGGGACACCGACATCAAGGACATGGGAGGCGCCCTTCCCGGCCACGGGGGCGTCCTCGACCGGCTCGATTCGGCCTTGCTCGCCAGCCCCGTCGCCTACGTGCTCTTCGCCGAGTTCTTGGGCACCCTGTGACCGGAGGCGAGACCCGCGGGCGAACCCGACGCCGCGGCCCCGGTTCCCGCACCGCCGTCCCCCCTCACCTCGTCGGCCTCACCCCGGAGGAAAGGGAGGAGGCCGTCGTCGCCCTCGGCCACCCCGCCTACCGGGCCCGTCAGCTTGCCACCCATTACTTCTCCCACCTCACGACCGATCCCGAGGAGTTCACGGACATCCCAGCCGACGCCCGGCTCCAGCTCGCCGAGGCTCTCTTCCCGCCCCTCCTGACGGAGACCCGGCGGGTCGCGACGGACGGCGGCGACACCGTCAAGACCCTCTGGTCCCTTCACGACCGCGAGGGGGTCGAGTCCCTGTACATGGCCTACCCCGACCGGGCGACCCTGTGCGTCTCCAGCCAGGTGGGGTGCGGGATGGGGTGCCCCTTCTGCGCGACGGGCCGGATGGGGCTCAAGCGGAACCTCGCGTCGTCCGAGATCGTCGAACAGGTTCGGCAAACCGCGCGGACCGCGCGGGACGGCGGATACGGCAAGGAGGCTCGGCTCAGCCACGTCGTCTTCATGGGGATGGGGGAGCCGTTGGCGAACTACGCCGCGGTGGTGGCGGCCGTCCGGGCCCTCGTCGCCCCCACCCCGACCGGGCTCGGACTGTCCGCGCGACACGTCACGGTCTCGACCGTCGGCCTCGTTCCCGGGATCGACCGCCTCGCGGGGGAGGGGTTGCCGGTGACCCTCGCCCTGTCCCTCCACGCCCCCGACGACGGCCTTCGGGACGAGATCGTGCCCGTCAACACGCGGTGGAAGGTCGACGACGTGCTCGACGCCGCGCGTCGGTACTTCGACGCCACCGGCCGGAGGGTGTCGATCGAATACGCCCTCATGAAGGGGGTCAACGACCAGGAATGGCGGGCGCGGCTGCTCGCGGAGAGGCTGGCCTCGAGGGGAGGGTCCTGGGTGCACGTCAACCCCATCCCCCTGAATCCGATTCCGGGCAGCCGGTGGACCGCGAGCACCGCGGACGCCCAGGAGGCCTTCGTCCGGGCGATCGAGGAACATGCCATTCCCGTCACAATCCGGGATACTCGTGGCAGGGATATCGAAGGGGCCTGCGGACAGCTGGCGACGAAGGAGGCGACGTGACCGAGATTTTTCCCCGAGCGGGGTTCCTACGTCAGGGGTACGACCAGGAACAGGTGG
>CAYTLH010000171.1:0-4045 GCA_964438525.1 uncultured Demequinaceae bacterium
GGCCAGTTCCGTCTCCCGGGTCGCGAGGGCGAGTGAGATCCTCATATAGGACCAGACGGGGATGGACGATCCGGGAACGGTCTCGAACAGGAGATCTGGGGCATCGTCTTCAATCCTGACCAGAGCCTCTGTTCCCTCTGACTTCAGCATAAAACTCTCCCTCGGTGCTCGATATCAGTCGATCCCCACATACCCACCCCCCCCACACACGAGCGTCGCCCCGCCCGGAGTCCCATCGACCAACGACGTTCAGTCTGCCACCGGCGAGAGGGATCGCCTCGTCTCCGCGGGGTACACTCGAAAACACGACAGGGGAGCGCCTGCCCAACCCCAAAGGCGCTGAGAGTGCGGACCAGCCGCAGACCCTCGAACCTGATCCGGTTCACACCGGCGTAGGGAGTCGAGTCTCGCCCCTCCGAGAAGGAGGTCGCCATGCATCATCATCCACGTTCCATTCGCCTCGGCGTCGCCTCGGCCGTAGTCGCCCTGGCCGTCCTCGGCCTGTCGGGTTGCGCCGACAAAGATCCGACGACCGTCACGCTCGTCACCCACGGGAGCTTCTCCATCCCGGACGACGTTGTCGCGTCGTTCGAGAAGGACACCGGGCTGACGCTCGAGTTCGTCACCGCTGGTGAGTCGGGCTCGCTCGTGAACGAACTCATCCTCACCCAAGACCGCCCCCTCGGGGACGTCGTTTACGGGATCGACCTGGCCTCCGCCTCCCGGGGCGGGGAAGCCGGCCTCTTTGCGGACTACGCCTCGGCCCAACCGGCTGCCGACGACGCCGACGCCTACGCTTTGCCCGGGGCCGAGGGGCTGACGGCCGTCGACGTATCCGACGTCTGCGTCAACGTCGACCACCAATGGTTCGCCGACCGCAACATCCCCGAACCGGCGACCCTCACCGACCTCTCGGACCCGGACTACCGGGGCCTCCTGAGCGTCACCAACCCCGCGACCTCGGCCACCGGCCTGTCCTTCCTTCTGGCGACGGTCGCGGCCTTCGGGGACGACTGGGGCGATTACTGGGCCGACCTCCGGGCCAACGAGGTCCGCGTCGTCAGCTCGTGGTCGGACGCCTACTACACCGATTTCTCCGGGCCGTCGTCGGGTGGGGCCTACCCGCTGGTCCTCAGCTACGCATCGTCGCCCCCGTACGAGGTAGGAGACGACGGGGTGGCGCCGACCGGCGCCCTCCTCGACACCTGTTTCCGGCACGTGGAATACGCCGGAGTCCTCGAAGGAGCCGACAACTCCGAAGGCGCCGAGAAAGTGATCGACTGGTTGCTCTCCGACGACTTCCAGGCCGCCCTCCCCGAGTCCATGTACGTTTACCCCGTGTCCACCCAGGTGACCGTTCCGGACGACTGGGCCCAATACGCTCCCCTCTCCGACCACCCGTGGATCCTGAACCCCGACACCATCGCGGACAATGTCGAGGAGTGGATGAGGCAGTGGACGGACATCGTTCTGGGATGACCCGATGACGGGGACGACCCACGGGACCGGTACGCGCGTCAAGCGCGGGGCCCTGCTCGTCCTTCCCCTGGGGTTCCTCTGCCTGTTTTTCCTCTGGCCGGCGGGGACCCTCCTATGGAGGGGCCTGTCGGAGGGGAGCTCCGAGGCGCTCGCGTCCGGCCGAACGTGGAACGCCCTCGCCACGACGCTGGCTTTAGCGTCGGTGGGGATGGCGGGCTCCGTCCTCCTCGGCCTCGGCTCGGCCTGGGCCCTCTACCACATCCGGTGGAGGGGCCAGGCCGTGGCCAGGGCCCTGGTGACGGTCCCGTTCGTCCTCCCGACCGTCGTGGTCGCGGTGGCCTTCGGCGCCCTGCTCCGGCCCTCCGGCCTTCTCGGGTTTCTCGGGGTGGACCAGGGCGTCACACCCATCGTCGCGGCCATGGTCTTCTTCAACGTCTCGGTCGTGACCAGGATCGTCGGGGGAACCTGGGCCTCTCTCGACCCGGGAACCTCCATCGCGGCCCGTACCCTGGGGGCCTCCCGTTGGACGGCCTTCCGCCTCGTCACCCTTCCCGCCCTCGGCCCGGCTATCGCCGCGTCGGCCGCCATCGTCTTTCTCTTCTGTTCCACGTCCTTCGGTATCGTTCTGGTCCTCGGGGGCGGACGGACGAACACCGTGGAGACCGAGATCTGGGCCCAGGTCCGGCAGTTCCTCAACCTCGAGACGGCCTCCACCCTCGCCCTGCTCCAGGTCACCGTGGTCGCGCTCGCCCTGGCCGCCGCGGGCTGGGCCCAGACCCGTCGGGAACGCTCCCTCACCCGGGCCCGGATCGACGGCACCCGCCCGGCGACTCGCTCCGACGTCCGGCTTTCCGTCCTGGCCCTCGCCCCGGTCGCCCTGCTGATCGGCCTCCCCCTGATCGGCCTGGCCGAACGTTCCCTCCACACCCGATCGGGATGGGGCCTTGGGAACTACGGCGCCCTCCTCACCATCCCAGACAGGAGCAACTTGCCAGTACCCGTGTGGAGGACTGCGCTCACCTCGCTCGAGTCGGCCACCATCGCGGCGACGGTCGCGTTCGCGCTGGGCCTCATCCTCGCCTCCGCCGTGGCTCGATCCACACGAAGCCGATGGCTCGACGGGATCGCCATGCTTCCCCTCGGGGTGTCCGCCGTCATCGTTGGGCTCGGCATCCTCGTGACCCTCTACCGCCCGCTGCCCGGGGGGTTCGACCTCGGGGATCCTCGCATCCTCGTCCCCGCCGCCCAGGCCGTCGTCGCCCTTCCCCTCGTCGTCCGGAGTCTGATCCCCACGCTTCGAAGCATCCCCCCCGACCTCAGGGCGGCTGCCGCGACCCTGGGGGCGAGCCCACGTCGGGTCTGGTGGCGAGTCGATTGGCCGATCATCAAGCGGCCGATCGGGGTCGCGCTCGGCTTCGCCTTCGCCGTTTCGCTCGGGGAGTTCGGGGCCACGAGCTTCGTCACCCGGCCGGATCACCCCACCCTCCCGACGGCCATCTATCGGCTCCTCAACCGACCCGGGGTGGAGAATGTCGGCACGGCATTCGCCGCGTGTGTGCTCCTGGCCACCCTGACGGCGGTCATCATGATAGTCGCGGAACGTTGGCGAGGCAGGGAGGTTGTGCCGTGGTAAAACGCAAGCGGGCGACGGGTCTCGAGTTGACGGACGTCACCGTCGAGTATCCGGGGAATCCCCCGGTAACTGCGGTCGATCGGGTGAGCCTCACCCTTGCCCGGGGGGAAACCCTCGGCCTGCTCGGGCCCTCGGGATCGGGGAAGTCCTCCCTTCTCAAGGCGATCGTGGGGATCGTGCCTCTGCGGTCCGGTCGCGTGAGATGGGACGGAAACGACCTCACTCACACCCCGATCCACCTACGGGGGTTCGGGTTGGTTTTCCAGGACGGCCAGCTCTTCCCCCACCGTGACGTGACGGGAAACATCTCCTTCGGCTTGGAGATGCAGGGGGTCAAGCCGGAGGACAGACGCGCCCGGGTCGCCGAGTTGCTCTCCTTGGTGGGTCTGGAGGGCTACGAGTCCCGACGGCTCGACGAACTGTCGGGTGGGGAACGTCAGCGCGTCGCCCTGGCGCGCTCCCTCGCCCCCCGCCCGAGGCTGCTGCTCCTCGACGAACCCCTGAGTTCTCTCGACCGCGAACTTCGAAACCGCCTCGCCGCGGACATCAAGGAAATCCTCACGTCCACGGGGACCACGGCGATCATCGTCACGCACGACCCGGACGAGGTCGCCATGATGTGCTCCAGATTCGTCCGGATCGACGGGGGTCGGCTTGCCCTAGGATGAGGCCCAAGGAGGTGCGTCATGGTAGGGACGCCCGCGCCCGGGTGGTATGCCGATCCGGGTGACGTCTCCCGTCACCGGTATTGGGACGGAAAGCGATGGACCACCAAGACCCGATCGGCCGTGACCGGCTTCGCGGAGGAACGATCGACCGGACCCAGGTTCCTCGTCTGGATGTGGATCGGGCTCGCGGTTCTCATGGTCGGGGGCATCGGCGCCGCCGTGGCCCTGACCTTGACATCGAACGACGACGCCTTGAACGCGTCCG
>CAYTLH010000172.1:0-7726 GCA_964438525.1 uncultured Demequinaceae bacterium
CGTCATTCGATTGGGATTGGTGTGGCGTGTACTACGTGGACTTCTACACCCTTGGGACACGTGATTCGGTGAATGCGCCTAGAGATCTCGATGGATGAGGTGGTACGGCGAGCCGTCAGCAGCACGAAGCGACAACTGGTACTTAGGCCGGCGTGGTTCGCCGGATGGTTGTCGGCCTTGGGCGAAGAAGTCGAGGACTCCAGCCTTGAGTGCGGCTGTGATTGATTCGCTATTGGGGAAATGGATGACATCCAGACAGGACGGAGACACGGCGGATTTGCGATACCGATGACGGCGGAGAGTGGCTCTCGGTTTGTCGGGGGCTTTTCTGTGCAACTGCTTCTGATGCTCGTGCCACTCCTCAAAGGCGTGGTCCTCGTCTCTGGTTGCAGCGACCGATAGGACGACGAATCCAACGCCCTTGCCAACGATGGCCGCCTCATCGATAGCGCCGACGTCATTGAGGATCAGTATGTCGCTTCCGCTTGCATGAACCTTGAAATCCCACACATGATCTCTGGCGTAGTCGAAGCGTGTCGGGCCGTAAGTTGCGGGCCCTCCTCCGAGTTCCTTGATGCACTTGGTGACGCCGACAAACTCAAAGTAGAAACCCGCCCACTCCATCTGTGCCCACTGTCTAGACCCGCCTTCGAGCATCTCGAGAACGCATGCCTTTCCATCCCACCTATGCGAAATCGCTGGCTCTAGCGTGGACACGATCGCTTCGGCTTCAACCCGAGGCTCACTGGGTGCTCCTATGTCGTGATGCCACAACGCATGACGCTCTGCACCCTGAAGCACCCGATTGAGGCCAACCAGAGTGATGGTTTGGCCGGTGGACCAACATGTCTTGTCCCAGTTCTCCCCAAGAGCCCGGGTTATAGAAGAGGCTAACTCGGGCTTGGGTTGCTCGAGGTCGACGGAAAGACTCAGTGCATCAGCAACGTCCTCAAGAACTGCCTTTTTCTCCTTGCTTCCAGGTCCAAGAGGCTGGAACGGCCGCCGCGTGCCCCTGGAGATCCTGAGTAGGGCCTCGAGTTTGCTTGTGGCGGGCGTGAAACTCATTTTTCGTGTGGGCCTCTCACAAAGTGGAACAGAGAAGGAGAATGGCTGGCGGCACCCCCACGCCGCAACGCTGGCGATATCGGAGTGTGTCACAAGCATTGCGCCGTGGATACAGTCGCGCAACCGCAGATGCAATGAGGATCTTGGTGGTGCTCCGGGCATAGGCTCGGGTTGTGGCACTGCTGACGGCGATCCGGGCCGACCTCACGACGCTCGAGGTCGACGCCATCGTCAATGCCGCCAACTCGTCGCTCCTGGGCGGGGGAGGGGTGGACGGCGCCATTCACCAGGCGGCCGGGCCCGATCTCCTCGAGGAGTGCCGGCATCTGGGGGGTTGTGCCGTCGGCGAGGCGAAGCTCACCCGGGGTTATTGGCTGCCCGCGCGTCACGTCATCCACACGGTCGGGCCCGTCTGGCAGGGCGGCGCGAACGGCGAGCCTCAGGCGCTCGTCTCCTGCTACCGGAACTCGATCCTTCTGGCCGGGCAGCACGGATTCAGCTCGATCGCCTTTCCGAGCATCAGCACCGGAGCGTACGGGTATCCGATGCCCGAGGCCGCGATGGTCGCCGTATTGGCGGTGCGCGACGCCCTGCCCCTCGCTCCCAGCATCGACAAGGTCGTCTTCTGCTGCTTCTCGGAGTCCGCCCTCCAGGAATACGAGAAGGTTCTGGCGGAGGGGTAGACCGCCCGACGCGTCTGCTAGGGTGCTGACGTCATCCATCCCCCGCAAGGAGGTCGATTCGGCGTGCCCGCGATCCGGCGCCTGTGGTCGAGTCTGCCTCAGTGGTCGCCTCGTCAGGTCCTGCGCCGCGGCTCGGTTCGCCTCATCCTCCTGGCCCTGGCCATCGGCACGGCCGCCGGGTTCGGGTCCATCCTTTTCCGCTGGCTCATTTCAAACCTGACCCACCTCTTCACCGGTACCGACGACTACGCCGGGACGACCGGACATCCCGAGCATCCCTGGTTTCCCTGGCTCGGCCCCTTCTTCATCGTCCTCGCCCCCGTCGTCGGCGGCCTCCTCTACGGTCCGCTCGTCCACCGCTTCGCGAAGGAGGCGAGGGGCCACGGCGTGCCCGAGGTCATGTACGCCGTCAACAACCGCGGTGGGCGCATCCCCGGGAGGGTCGCCGTCGTCAAGACCCTCGCCTCGGCCCTGACGATCGGCTCCGGTGGGTCGGTCGGGCGCGAGGGCCCGATCGTGCAGATCGGCTCCGCTTGCGCCTCGACGATCGCGCGGTGGGCCCGCGTCCCGGAATCCCGGCTCCGAACCCTCGTGGCCTGCGGCGCCGCCGGCGGGATCGCCGCCACCTTCAACGCCCCCATCGCCGGCGTCTTCTTCGCCCTCGAATTGCTCCTCCTCGACTTCGCCGCATCGTCATTCGGCACCGTCGTGCTCTCGGCCATCACGGCGTCCGTCATCGGCCGGGCCTTCCTCGGGGACGAGCCGTTCCTCGCCCTTCCCGAGTTCAGCGTCTCCTCGCCGTGGGAGTACCTCCTGTACGCCCTGCTCGGGCTGTTCGCCGCCATCGTCGGCGTCGTGTTCGTCAAGGTCCTGTACGGCACCGAGGACGTGTGCGACCGCCTGTGGAAGGGCCCCGAATGGCTGCGCCCGGCCGTGGGCGGGCTGGCGTTGGGCCTCCTTCTTCTTGCCCTGCCTCAGCTCTACGGCGTCGGATACCCGGTCCTGGAGAACGGGATCCTCGGACAGTACACGGTCGAGTTCCTCGCGATCCTGTTGGTCGGCAAGATCGTCGCGACGAGCCTGACCATCGGGATCGGGGGGTCCGGCGGGGTCTTCGCGCCGTCGCTGTTCATGGGGGCCATGCTCGGAGCCGGCTTCGGGCAAGTCGTCGATACCCTCAACCCCGACCTCGGGATCAGCCCGGGCGCCTACGCGATCGTCGCCATGGGGGCCGTGTTCGCCGGCTCGACCCGGGCCCCCATCACCGCCGTCATCATCCTCTTCGAGCTCACCGGCGAGTACACGATCATCCTCCCCCTCATGCTCGCCGTCGTCGCGTCCGCCGCCATTTCCCGCGGCCTCTCGCACGACACGATCTACACCGCCAAGCTCCGGCGGCGCGGCGCGACGATGGGGGAGCGCTTCCACCACGAGGCGCTCAGTTCCCTCAGGGTCGCCGACGCCATGGCTTCGCCGCCCAAGAAGGCCCTCCGCACGCGCGTCTCGGCCCGTGACGCCGCCCGCCGTCTCCTCGCCTCTCACCGGGATTCGATTCCCGTCGTGGACGGCCGCGGGACCTTCATCGGGGTCGTGACCGCGAGTTCGCTCGCGGGGGCGCTCGCGCGGGACGTCGACGCGGCCTCGGTGACCGTGTCGCAACTGGTCGAGACCCCGACCGTCCTGTCGCCCGACATGACGGTCGATGACGCGCTCGACGCCATACTCGGGGACCAGGCTGGGGATGGCCTGCCCGTGGTCGACGGGGGCGGGCGGTTGGTCGGGTGGTTGCGGAACGACGCCGTGCTTCGGGCCGTCACGGCGGTCGACGTCGAGGTCGAGGTTTAGGGGCGGTCGACGAATCCACGCCTTGGGGGGTCGTGTTGTGGGGAAGGTCATACTCGGGTTGCCGCGAATACCGAGCCCGTGAGAGGCTTCGGGCAGCCGCGGCAGCCGACGGCGAGACACGGACCGAGAGGACGACGAGCATGGCGGATTTCAAGATGCCTGACATGGGCGATTTGACGTCTCAGATGAACGAGGCGATGGCCGGGCTTCCGGGACAGATGGAGGAGCTCAGCGAGGCGATGGAGGACTTCGGTGAGCAGCACGAGGAGAACGTCGCGTCGCTCGCCGGGGATCCGGACTGGACGGTCAAGGCCGACATCGCCGTGGGGAAGGTGCTCCACGCGGTCGTCACCGCGGAATTCGACCTCAAGAAGATCGTTCAGGCCCAGGAGAGCACCCAGGGCGGAGACTTCGCAGATGCCGTGAAGCAGGCCGCCGGAGACGTCGACGACGACACCATGGCCCAGATTATGGAGCAGCTCGGCCAGGGGCGGAGCATCGCGGTCGTGACGAAGGTCGACATCAAGGAGTGCTCGATCGCCGGGGCGCCCGGGGATGCGGCAAAGAAGGTCGAGCTCTCCCCCGAGGGGAACATCCCCCTCGCGGTCAAGGATGGGAAGCTGGCCTTCGAGTTCGCCCCCCTGCTCACCATCAAGAACGACTGGGAGAACGCCGACATCCCGACCTTCGAGCCGATGGCCGACGAGGTCGCCGTCCCCCTGAAGTCGTTCGATGCGGGAAAGGCGTTCTCCTCGACGTGCTCGGTCTCGGGTCAGGAGACGGCGCTGACGATCGGGTTGAGTTTCTCGAAGAAGTAGCGGTCGGACCTGGACGGGGGAACGTCGCCGTTGGAAGGATGAGGGCGGCCGACTGCTGTCGGCCGCCTCGGAAGCGATTGGGGGTACCGGCGTGGGCGCTTCGCCGCTGTTGCTCGTCGATTTCGACGGGGTCATCAACTTCGAGGCCTCCCTCGGGGCCTACTCCAAGAACCCCGACGCCTTCGGGTACCTGGAGCGTTCCACCTTGCTCGTCGACGGGATGGAGGTCGAGGTGAGGTGGTCCAGCGAGCTCGTGGCGAGGCTCAACCGCATCAAGCGGGACTTCGGCTGCGAGTGGAAGTGGCTCACCACGTGGCTCGACGACGCGGTCACGCAGGTCGACAAGGTGTTGGCGACCGAATCGGACGGGCACATCCCATGGCATCCGGATGCGGGAATCCCGCTGGACGCCTCCGTGGACGAGATCGTCGCGGAGCGGACCACGCGGAAGTGCGCCAGGATCGTCGAATTGGTGCGGGGCGACCCTCGGCCGTTCGTGTGGATCGACGATCAGGCCACCCATGAGGGGCTCCCCTCGGACTGCCTCGAGGTTGGCGACGTGTCGCACCTCACGATCGCCCCCGACCCGAAGTACGGCCTACTCCGCCGAGACGTCGATCGGATCGTCGATTTTCTGTCCGGACTCGAACGGCCCGCCTAACACGAGATCGAACACTTGTTCGATTATACTTAGGGGCATGCGTTGGGCGAACCAGGAGGTCGCGGCCGAGGCCCCGGGGGCCCTTCCGGGGCTCGTCAGCCTTAGCGGTCTGATCCGGTCCGTCCAGACCCCGGAATTCTCCGGGCTGACCTTCCATGAGGTCCTCGCCAAGAGCGCCCTCAACCGCACCGGAGGCTCTCGGTTGCCGTTCTCCTGGACCATCAACCCCTATCGTGGATGCAGCCACGCCTGCGTCTACTGCTTCGCCCGTTCCAGCCACTCCTACCTCGGGCTCGACGACCCCCGCGACTTCGACACCCAGATCGTCGTCAAGGTCAACGTCGCCGAAGTGTTGGCCCGCGAACTCGCCCGCGGGGCATGGAGACGCGACCGCGTCGCCCTCGGCACCAACACGGACCCCTACCAGCGCGCCGAGGGCCGGTACCGCTTGATGCCCGGCATCATCGACGCCCTCGCCGCCTCCGGCACCCCGTTCAGCATCCTGACGAAGGGGACCATGATCCGCCGCGACCTCCCCCTCCTCGCCGACGCCGCCCGCGGGGTGTCCGTCGGCGTCGCCCTGTCCGTGCCCGTCGTCGACGACGCTCTCCAACGTTCGATCGAGCCGGGCGCCCCGTCGGCCGCCGCTCGCCTCGACACCGTCGCCCAGGCCCGTGAGGTTGGGCTCGACGTCGGCGTGGTCCTCGCCCCCGTCCTCCCCTTCCTCACCGACTCCGATGAGCGACTCGACGAGACCCTGCGGCTCGCGCGCGATGCCGGAGCCACGCATGCCTGGTACGACATCCTGAACCTGAGGTCCCGCTACCGGCGATGGTTCGAGGCCTGGCTCAAGCGGGAGCATCCCGACCTCGTCCCGCGGTATCAAGCCCTCTACCGGGGCGGCGGATACGTGCCCCGGGGGTATCGGGGCGACCTCGACGAGAGGATGCACGCCCTCATCCGGCGGCACGGGCTCGACCGTGGCCCGGGGCTGTACCGGGAGAGCGAACGTGAGCCCGAGGCTGCCCCTGCGGCGACGCTTTTCTAGGTGGGGCCGGCAATCGCAGGAGCCCAGAACCCCTCCTGCTTCTCTTCACCCATTACCATGGTGGCGCTACCGAACATCGGCGGTGGAGGGAGGTGGCGCCATGGCCGTCATCGACAACGCCGTGTACGTCAAGGGCGTCCGCGTCGCAGATCCCCCCAGCGTCGACCTGACCCTCGACGTCATGACCGAGCACAAGGGGATGGGCTGGGTCGAGTTCCAGCGACCCAGCGCGGAGGAGCTTGGGATCGTCGCGGAGGAACTCGGTCTCCATGAGCTGTACGTCGAGGATGCCCTCAAGGGCCACCAACGGCCCAAACTCGAGACCTACGACGGCGCCCTGTCCGTCGTCGTCAAACCCGCCCGTTACGTCGAGGTCGACGAGGTGGTCGAGTTCGGGGACCTCCACATCTTCACGGGGCCCTCTTATGTGGTGACGGTCCGCCAGGAGGCGGGGCGCGCCAGGTGTCGGGCCCGGGCCCGCCTCGAGGCCGACCCCGACCTCCTCGCCCACGGCCCGATCGCCGTGCTGTACGCCATCCTCGACGAGGTCGTCGACGGATACGTCCCCGTGGTCGACGGGCTCGAGAACGACATCGACGAGATCGAGGACGACCTGTTCGGGGAGGCGAACACGGCCGGACTCTCCCGGCGCATCTACGAGCTCCACCGGGAGGTCATCACCTTCCAGCGTGCCGTCCGACCTCTCGTGCGCATTCTGAGGGAGCTCCACGACCGGCACGTCCCCGAGGCGGCGGAGGACGCGCTCCACCCCCTCCTGCGCGACGTCTTCGATCACACGGTCAGGGTCAACGAGCGAATCGACGGGTTCAGGACCCTTCTGGACAACGCCCTCACCGTCCATGCCGCGATTGTGGGCCAGCAGCAGACGGAGGCGGCCTTCCGCCAGAACGAGCAGATGAAGAAGATCTCCTCTTGGGCGGCCATCCTCTTCGCCCCCTCCCTCGTCGGGACGGTCTACGGCATGAATTTCATCCACATGCCGGAGCGCAATTGGCTATTCGGGTATCCCTTCGCCCTGACCCTCATGGGGAGCCTGAGCTTCACCCTCTACCGGGTGTTCAAGCATATGAAGTGGCTCTAGTCGTTCTCTGTGCTCAGTGGGAAGCCGCACTCGGCGATCGAGTAGTCGTCCAGCCCCACCAGCGCATCCTCGACCCCGGGCTTCTCGAGCCATTCCGCCGACTCGTTCGTCAGGGCCTGCAGGATCGCCTGCCACTCCGACACGCTGGTGGCCTCGGAGAATTGCTGGGCATACGGGAGTCCGAAATCCCTGGTGAGGTCGATGGTGAGTTGGATTCCCTCCTGGATATCCGGATCGTCGGTTGCGGCGAGGAGGTTTTCATAGATCGGAATCACCTGCTGCTCCAGGTCATACAGGGTTTCCCCCCAGGCTTGGATGGCCGCGACGGCGGCGGGATCGGTGTCGCTCGTGGCGTTCGCTACGGCCGTCGATACCTCTAGGGTGACGCTCTCAAGCTCCCCGGATTGCTCCAGTGCCCTCCCTTGGGCCACCAGGTCGCAGAAGGATTCGCCCGACGAGCATCCCGCGACGAGCAGGGCGAGGGCGAGGGCGGGTACGGCGATC
>CAYTLH010000173.1:0-11263 GCA_964438525.1 uncultured Demequinaceae bacterium
AGGCGGATGATGCGCTCGCTGCCCTGGGTGGTGGCGACGGGTTCTCCTGCTACGTGGACGCTCCGGCTGAATGTGCCGATTTCCTCAGCTACATCAGCAGCGACGACGTGCAGAAGCGCTTCGCCGTTGTGGTCGGTGGTCTGCCGGTCGCTCCGAACGCGGCAACGTCGGTGACCGACGCGAACCTCGTTGAGCTCGCGCAGGTTGCCGGTAACGCCGGGTACGTCCAGTTGTGGCTCGACACGACCTACGGCATGAATGTCGGGGGTGCGATGAACGACGGTATTGTGGCGGTCTTCGCCGGCACCGGTACCGCCCAGGACATCGTCGATGACATGATGGAAGCGGCGGCCAACCAGTAAGCACAGATCTCGAAAGCGAGGCCTTCCACGTGGAAACGAAGGAAGCCTCGGGCACTCGGCCGGACCCCGCCGACTTGTCGGCGGGGTTCGGCTCCGAGAAGAGGCCCGAGAACAAGCCCGAGAGGAAGATCCGGACACCCGAGCAGATCCGGCGGCGAGACACTCTACGTAAGTGGGGCGAGGTCTCGTTATTCAGCGGACCGGCGCTCATCGTCTTCCTGGTCTTCGTCGTCCTCCCCGTAGGCCTCGCCGCCTACTACAGCTTCTACAACTGGAACGGCATCGAGGACCTCGACAACTTCATCGGGCTCGACAACTATCGACGGGCGTTCGGCGACAGCGACTTTATTCACGCCCTTCGCAACAACATATTCGTCGTCGTCATGTCGCTGCTTGTTCAACTGCCAGTGGCGCTGGCGGTGGCCTTGGTGCTCAATCGCCGCTTCCGGGGCCGCGGCTTCGTGAGGATGGTGATCTTCGCCCCGTACATTCTTTCCGAGGTCATCACCGCGGTCCTCTGGCTTCTCATCCTCCAGCCCAATGGGCCGCTCGACGCGGTGATGGAGAATTTCGGGCTGGGCGGCCTACGACAACTTTGGCTGGCCGACTTGAACCTCGTCATGTGGACCGTGTTCTTCGTGGTCTCGTGGAAGTACATCGGGCTGGCCATCATCCTGTTCCTCGCCGGGCTCTCCGGCGTCCCCCAGGATCTGCAGGAGGCCGCGGCCATCGACGGTGCGAGTTGGTGGCAGATTCAGAGGCGGATCAACATTCCCCTGATCGCCCCGACGATCCGCGTGTGGATGTTCTTGTCGATCATCGGGTCGATCCAGCTCTTCGACATGGTCTGGGTGCTCACCCATGGCGGGCCGGCGGGCGCCTCGAACACCATCGCGACCTACATGTTCCAGTACGGATTCATGCGCAGCCAGTACGGATTCGGAAGCGCCGTAGCCGTCATCCTGTTCTTCCTCTCCCTGGTGGCCGCGTCGCTGTACATGTTCTTCGTCCTCCGGCGCGACAACGCCGAGAAGCTCAGTGAGGTGAAAGCATGAGCGCCGTGACCGAGGCCCGGAAGCGGGACACAAGCGAGATGGATCCGAAGTACGGCCGTTCGGGTATCGACTACGGCAAGATCATGGCCATCATGATTGGGTTGAGCGCCGTGGCCGTCACCCTCGCACCGCTCATCTACATCGTTCTCGGAGGCTTCCGAACCACAGGCCAGTTGGCAGAGGACCCGGCCGGCCTCCCGGACCCATGGGTCTTCTTCAAGTACAGGCAGGTATTGGCCTCGTCCGACTTCTGGCACCAGATGTGGAACAGCGTTCTCGCCGCGGCGGGCACGACGGCGGGGGTCATCCTCCTGGGTACCATGGCGGCTTATCCTCTGGCGCGGTACCAATTCAAGCTCAAGGGCGCGCTCTACGTGGTGTTCACGCTCGGACTGATGTTCCCCATCGGGGTCGCGGCCCTGCCGCTCTACCTCCTGTTGCGGGACATCGGCCTCCTCGGGAGCATCTGGGGTGTGATCATTCCCCAGATCGCCTTCCAGCTTCCGATCACGATCATCATCATGAGACCCTTCCTCAAGGCGTTACCGAAGGAGGTCGAGGAGGCCGCCGAGATCGACGGCCTCACCCGGATCGGGTTCTTCTGGCGTATCCTCATCCCCCTGGCGAGGCCGGCGATCCTCACGGTCGGGGTTCTCGCGTTCGTGGCCAGCTGGAACGCCTACCTGCTTCCTCTGCTCGTCCTGCAGGGTGACGCGGCGGGGCATACGCTACCCCTCGGGGTTCAGCAATTCCAGACCCGCTACTCCTCCGACACCGCCGCCATCCTCGCTTACACCTCCCTGGCGATGTTGCCCGCCCTGGCCTTCTTCACCCTCATGGAGAGGCGTATCGTCGAAGGCTTGACCGGCGCGGTGAAGGGATAGGAGGCTCGATGAGGGAGACGCACTCGAGGCGTGTACGGGACCTATGCGCGACCCTGACCCTTGAGGAGAAACTCGCCCAACTCGTCGGCTTCTGGCAGGACGAGGCCGGCGATGTCGTCGCCCCGCTGCAAGGAGAGGTCAGCCCTAGCGGCACCCTCACGGAGGCTAGCACGCACGGGCTTGGCCACATCACCCGGGTGTACGGGACGACGCCCTACGCGCCCGAGGAGAGGGCGGTGTGGCTGTGGGCGGAGCAGCGACGCCTGCTCACCGAGACCCGACCGGGGATCCCCGCCATCGTCCATGAGGAGTGCCTAACGGGGCTCGCGGCCTGGACCGCGGCGACGTTCCCCACGCCCTTGGCCTGGGGGGCATCCTTCGACGCCGACGCCGTCGAGAGGATGGCGGCGCTGGTCGGCCGGGACATGCACGCGCTCGGGATCCATCAGGGCCTGGCCCCCGTCCTCGACGTCGTGAGGGACCCCAGGTGGGGGAGGGTGGACGAATGCGTCTCCGAGGATCCGTACCTCGTGGGCGAGATCGGTACAGCGTTCGTGAAGGGCCTACAGTCGTCCGGGGTGCACGCCACGGTCAAGCACTTCGCGGGCTACTCGGGGGGCAAGGCCGGCCGGAACTTCGCCCCGGTGAGCATCGGCCCCCGCGAGTTCGCCGACGTCTTCCTCCTGCCCTTCGAGATGGCGATCCGGGATGGGGGCGCCAAGAGCGTCCTCCACTCCTATACGGACGTCGACGGAGTCGCCGTCGCCGGGGATCGCGCCCTGCTGAACGACCTGCTCCGGGATCGATGGGGTTTCGACGGAGTCGTCGTCGCCGACTACTTCGGCGTCGCCTTCCTTCACCTGCTGCACGACATCGCCAAGGACCGGCGGGAGGCCGCCGTCCTCGCGCTCGACGCGGGGATCGATATCGAGCTGCCGTCCGGGGACGCCTACCTGGAGCCGCTGGCCGAGGCCGTCGAGGCGGGGGACGTCTCGATGGAGACCGTGGACCGTTCGGTCCTGCGCGTGCTCTCCCAGAAGGAGGAGCTCGGCCTCCTCGACGAGGACTTCACAGGAGACCCCCCGACGGGGGTCGAACTCGACTCGCCCGAGCATCGGACCCTCGCGCTCGAGATGGCCGGCAAGAGCGTCATCCTGCTGTCGAACGATGGGACCCTCCCGCTCGGCCCGAAGGCGAAGGGGCGGGGGATCGCGGCCATCGGGCCCAACATGGACCGACCCGCCTCGATGTTCGGGTGCTACTCCTTCGTCAACCACGTGCTCGCCCAACGGCCGGGGATGTCCTTCGGCTTCGAGGTGCCGTCCCTGGTGGACGCCCTTCGGAAGGAGTTCGGGGGAACGGTCACGATGGTCGACGGTTGTGACGTCGAAGGGGATGACACGTCACGCATCGCCGAAGCGGTCGCGGCCGCCGAGAAGGCGGGTCTGGCGATCATCGCCGCGGGGGACCACGCCGGGCTGTTCGGGCGGGGCACCGTGGGGGAGGGGTGCGACCGGGATTCCCTGGAACTTCCGGGCGTCCAGCGCCGACTCATCGAGGCGGTCCTCGACACCGGCACCCCCGTCGTGCTCGTGCTCCTCACGGGCCGGCCCTACGCCGTCGGCTGGGCGCTGTCCAGGTGCGCCGCCGTCGTCCAAGCCTTCTTCCCCGGTGAGGAGGGGGCCCAGGCGATCGCCCGCGTCCTATCGGGCGCGGTGAATCCCTCCGGCCGCCTCCCGGTGTCCATGCCGTCGTCCGCGGGTGCCCAGCCGTACTCGTACCTCCACCCCCCGCTGGGCGCCGGCACGGAGGTCACGACGCTCAGCGCCGAGCCGACCCTGCCCTTCGGCTTCGGCCTGAGCTACACCGATTTCGAGTATTCGGGGCTCACCGTCCCTGACACCGTACCGATTGACGGGAGTATCCCGCTGACGGTCACGGTGGCCAACACGGGCAAAGTAGCGGGGGAGCATGTCGTCCAGGTCTACGGACGGGTCCGATACGCTTCCGTCACCCGCCCGGTGGCCCAGTTGCTGGGCTTCACCCGGGTGTCCCTAGAGCCGGGCGCGTCGGCCATGGTTGCCTTCGAGATCCCGACCGCGCGGCTGGCGTACACCGACCGCGAGTACACCCGCGTCGTGGAGCCGCGCATGGTGGAACTGTGGGTGGGCACGAGCGTCGAGCGTTCCGCGGAGGCGTCGACCACGCTCGTGGGCGACGTCCACGCCGTCGGCCCCGACTCGCCCCGTCTGACCACGGCGACGGTGTCCTGAGTCGGGCTCATCAAGCCGCCCACAGCCGTTCCCGCAGCGGGACGCTCGTCATGCCTCAACCGTTGGCAGTGTGAAGGCTAGTCGTGTCTAGCGGTTGTGCTTCCAGTCCCAGTACGACCGTGGGATCCTCCACCAGGGGCTCCGTCGCCACCAATTGAAGTCCATGGTGTGGGACGCCGAACTCCCGTCGTTGAAGTCGAAGGTCACCGTCTGGCAGGTGCCCGTCCACTCGCGTTCGGTGTCCCAGATCCAGGCGTACTCGCCGGAACACCCGATGTAGCGGGGAGTCATGCCGTACAGCCCTTCAGCCGGCACGGCTTCTCCGACGGGCTCACCCGTCTCACAAGACACCTCCTGAACGCTGGGGGACCCCGGCATCATGACATCGTTGCCGAAGTCGTCTCCGAGCGAAAAGCCCAGGTAGATCGGGTGCCCGGCGATGCCCCAGTCCTTGACGGGTCGATGGCTCATGAACCGCCAGAATCCATCGAACTCGTATTCCGGGATGTCGAGAATCGTGCCGACTTCCGCGAAACCGTAGTCGCCGCGGTCGTCCTTGACCCACATCGTCACGAGGGCCTCTCCCCAGTCCTCGTACACGTGGCTGGCCGTCTCGCCGTACACGACGGTGCCGTCGCCGAAGTCGAAACCCATTTCGACGATGCTTCCGTCCGGATCGTAGCTCCCGCTTCCGTCGACATAGACGAGTCCGCCGTGCTGGTCGATGGTCCCGACCGCAATCGGCCGCTCGTTCGGCAGAGGCCGGAGGTACCAGTAGACCTCGAACGGATCGCCGTCGGGCCTCGTGTCGACGCCCAGCAACTCGACCGTCCAGTCGCCGACCTCCGGCCCGGCGATCTCAATGGTCTCCCAGGTGTCCCCCCGATCGGCGGACAGGTTCGCCTGGCCGCTCGTGCGGTCGAAGACCTCGCCGCTGGGGGAGATCAGCGTGATCATGACATCACTTCCGGGATAGCCGACCGAGGCCCTGATGAAGGTGCTTCGGGGCACGATGAAGGTTTGGCCCAGATTCTCGCTCTCCCGGATCGATCCGGTCCAGACCCAGGAGGGGACCCCCACCTGAGTTTCGAGCGCATTCGCGATGAGCTTGTGGCCTAGGACGTTCGGGTGGAAGGATCCCCCGGAAAGGGACACCCCCTTCATGAACCAGTTCGAGCTGTCGCCCACACATAGCTCGTGGCCGTCCCCGACGTCGAATATGTCGACGTATGTGGTCCTCGGCATGCCCCTCGCTTCGTCTTCGATGACGTCGTTGAGGTATTTGATCTCGGAGTTGATCCACAACTGGTCGGTCCAACGGACGTGTTGGCACCTGCTGGTGGCGGCGTCGTCGGGAAAGAATCTGGGATAGCCGAGGACGATCACCTCCGCGTTTTTGGCATCGGCGGCAATGGTGTAGAACAGGCGGGAGTATTCCCTGTTGTTGCGAAGTCGGTCGATCGACAACTCCGTGTTCTCCGCGTAGTCGTCTTCGCACGAGTAGTCGGGCCACCAGAAGGTTGCCGGATTCTTGTTGCCCACCGAGTCTTCTGCAGACTTCTTCACGCAACCTTCCATGATTTGCCCGAAGCCGACGTCGTTTCCTCCAACTCCGACGGTGACCACCCCAGTCTCCGACCCGAGACGACCGAGGGCGCTTGTGCCCTCCGTCGAATCCCCAAAAACGTCCGAGAAGGCACGGATGGGGTCGTCCCACGGGGGGTTGACCTCGGATGGCTCCGCCTCGTATAGGACCTCGATAGTGGAACCGCCGCACGCCCAGAACTCGAGGTCCAGCGGGCCGAAGGCCCCGCGTTCCGTGAGCAGGGATGGGAACGCCAATGGCGAACGATGGCACATGTTCCGGTTGAGCGCGTCCGTGGAGGGGAAGTAGGTGTCCGTTCCCTCCCCGGCTTGGAAGGAGTCGCCCAGGGCGACGTAGTGCCGCACAGGCGGGGGAGCCTCGAGGACGACCTGTTGGCGGGTTAGGTCGTGGATGAATTGACCGTATACGTCGAATGCCGAGACCTGGACGTATATGTACGCCTTGTTGTCCTCGATCTCGGTTGTCGAGCCGTCGAAGACGACGGCCCCCCCAACCGGCGGAATCGTCTGCAGTCGTGGAGACGCTCCAGGCTCGACCGAAACCCTGAAAAGCGCCTCGGGATCGATCTCGGTCACGGTCGGGTCCACCGCTACTTCGATGGAGTAGTCGATCGCCAGGCCATCGTCCGAGGTCTGCGCGCTGATCAGCGTGATGGTGACACCGGTCTCGCCCTCCTCGACCGGTGGCGCGACCTTGCCCTCGTCGGGACCGGACCAGCTTCCCGTTTCCTGGACGTAGACTTCCCGGTTCCAGGTTTCGTCGACCTGGAATCGGATCCACGCGTAGTCGCGGCTCTGGAGCAGGTCGAAACTGGTGCCGGAGGCGGTGTAGAGGTGCTCGGTTGGGGAGAGGTTGCTCGAGCTGTACAGCGACGTGGCCGTTTGGGTGCCCACCATCATGGTGGATTTCTGGGGCGCGTTCCATAGGGCGAATTCATTGACGGCCGTGATATCGAAGTCGACGGAGACGGTCACCGTCCCCGCCTCGCCCGCAGCCGGGTAGCCCGTCACCTCGTAGGTGCCGACGATGGTGGCGACGATGTCTCCCCGGTAGTCGCGGTAGTAGGCGACGGCGACGTTGTCGTCATCGCCCCAGAAGCCGGACTCGTCTTCGGCCGAGGCTTGGGCGGCTCCCATGGGAAAGCCGGCGATCACGAGGAAGAGCCCGGCGAGCAACCGTCCGGCCCGCTCTCCCCACGTTCGACTCTTCTCGTCGGTTCTCGAGTCACCCATACGCCGAACCCCTCCTCCAAGTCGACGCCACACGCCCTCCTTCGATGGTAACCGGCCGTTCGTTAATTGTCTTGGGGTGATCGGGTATCACCTGACGGGCCCCGATGTTCCTCGTCCCGACCCGGATTGGGACCGCGGTCGCCGGCTACCGCGTGACGTACCAGATATTCGACCCGTACACGCCGGAATCGTCGACGAGGACGTGGACGAAGTACAGGAGCGTCCCGTCGGGGGAGAGGGTCGGCTCGCCGACGTACCCCGTGATCACCATCTCGGGTTCGCTCCACGTCGTGCCGTTCCAGGTCGTCCGGTAGATGCTCGACGGCCCGTCCCGGTCGGACGTGAAGTACATGGTCGAGGGGCTGTTCGCGGCGAAGTCGGGTTGCATCTCGTTCGCCGCCGTATTGACCGGGGCGCCGAGGTTCGCGGGCTCGCCCCACCCGGACGTCAGGTTGTCAGAAGAATCGTCGGCCACCGTGTCGCCGTTCCCCAACGGCATCGCGAGGTACAGGTCCGTGCCGCCGAGCCCGCCCGGCCGGTCGGACGCGAAGACGAGCGCCCCGTCGGGCCTGAGCCCGTGCTCCCCGTCGAGGCGGGTCGAGTTGATCGGCGCGCCGACGTTCCGGGCCTCGGAATAGGCGCCGTCGACTAGGTCGGCGACGTAGAGGTCGAGGTAGTCGTCGGTGGGCGGGTCGGCCAGGTAGCCGAGGTTGGCCGACCGGGTCGAGTGGAAGACGACGAGCGCGCCGTCCGAGGAGAACGAGAGCGCACCGTCGACGGAGCCGTTCGCGCCCCGGCCTAGGTCGACGTAGACGGGGTTGCCGAACTGGCCGGGGTCGTCGCCCAGGCGCTCGGCGCGGTAGGTGCCGGTCTCGGGGGCGAGGAGTTCGGCCGCGGGAGCGTTCACGCGCGGTGACCAATAGAAGTAGAGGGTTCGGCCGTCGGGGCTGAGCGAGATGGCGTCGTTGGGGCAGAGGTCCGTGACGGGGGCGGCCACGGACAGGGGCTCGCTCCAGTCCGAGGCGACGACGACGGGGGTCTCGGCGTAGGGGGTGCGGTCGAGCTCGAGGAGTTCCTCACAGGCGGGGCGGGGGCTGCCGTCGGTGAATCCCGTCATTTCGGGTGAGGCATTCGGGGTATCGTCCGGGGTTGCGTCCCCGGCCTCGCATCCCGTGAGGGCAAGCGGCGCGAGCAGGGCGACCGCCGTCGCTGCCGCCAGTCGGGTGGTGTTCCTCGAGCGGGTCATTCTCTCACCGTAGCGCGATCGCCCGGCCCTCACGTGGTGCCGGTCCTTCAGGGTTACGAGGTGCAGGAAACCTCATCGCCGTTCCATGGGTACAGGGAATTGCCGAGGTACACGTCGAGGACGAACGGCTCTTCGCCGAGATCCGCGATCCGTAGTCACGATCCGGCGTCGATATCTCTGTGCGGGCGTACTTCACCTCTACTATCGGACCTAGGAGGCGTCCATATGCACCACCTGTATATCGAGCCGTGGTACGTCGGCGCGCTCGACGGGACGGTCGCGTGTCTCGGCGTTCTTGCGTTGGTCGTATGGTCTCGGCGCCCAGGTAAGTCAGGCGAGGCCGCATTCAAGAGGATCGCCAAGGCGATTGGCGCATTACTGGCCTTGCTGGGCCTGGTCTACCTTGTCGGTAGCACCATTTCCCTCGCGACCACTGATTTCGGGACGACCGTCGTCTCGTATTGGGGCAGACTCAACAGCCTGGCGTGGGAGGCGATGATGGGCTTCTCCGCGCTGCTTTTCGTCGGCGGGGTCTTTCTTATCGGCGTGTTCGATTCTCGGATCATCCCGCGGGCATGGCTCGCCTCCCTCGTCGTCGGAGCTGTGACGGGTGTGGTGTCGTCTCGCCTGCGGGACGGCGTGGTGTGGGTTGCCGTCGCCGTTGCGGTTTGGGCCATGTTGACCGCTGGGGTCGCCGTGTGGATTCGCCATGAGGCTCGACGGCAGGAAGAGAGACGGGTGGCGACGGCCCGGGCGTGACCCCGCCGCATGTGCCAGGCTGGGGGGATGACGGAATCATCCGCGGAAGGTCCGTTCGACGTCCGCAACGAACTCGAGGATGCCCTCGCGGCCGCGGCCGAGGACCCGGCGGCGCGCGGCCCCTTCCTTCGTCTCCTCCTCGACTCGACCGTCTACGTCATCGGGCAGGTGGTGGACCAGGACGGCAATCCCCGGGGTGGGGAGGGCAAGCTGGACGTCCAGCCCGGCGAGGGCCTCTCCCTCCGCACCGTCGCCCTGCCCGACGAACGTTCCGGAGTCCCGTTCTTCTCGTCGGTCCGATGGCTGAGCGGGTGCCTCAAGGAGCCCGCCACCTATCTCTCCATCCCGACGCGGATGCTCTTCCAGACGGCCGTGGGGGCGACGTTCCTCCTCAACCCCGGGGCGCCGTGGGGGAAGGAGTTCTCTCCGGAAGAGGTGACGCGCCTGCTGGAATCCGGGGGGACGGGGCGGGAGGTCGAGGTCGACGCCCCACGTGAGGTGAGGCTCGGGCTTCCCTCCGTCGAGCCCACCGCGCTTCTCGCTGCCTTGACCACGGTGTTCACCCGGCATCCGGAGGTCTCCGAGGCGTTCCTCGGGATGATCCAGTACACCGACGACGAGTCGGGTCCCCACCTGATCGTCGGGCTGGACGGAGACGGCGATCTCGTCGAGGCGATCCGCGACGCCGGCGCTGCCGCGAACGGGATCCTGGGGCGGGGAGAGATGGCCGACTTCGCGCGCATCAAACGCGGGGACGAGGGCATCTCGGACTTCCTCACGTCGAACGGGCAGCGGTTCTACGGGAAATAGGGGACGGCGAGCGCTGACGCTCTGGCCTCTATCCCGCCGAGCCGACGCGGAAGGCGCGGAACGTGTTGGGGTAGAGGTCGAGGGGGACCCGGGTCTCGGCGTCGTCATTCTCCCCGACGGTCGCCCCGCTCACGGTCTCCCCGGACACGAGGTCGGTGAGCGTCGCGTCGGCCCGGTGGACGACGACCTCGGCCCGCGTCCGGTGCGGCAGGAACGACTCGACGACGACCGTATCGTTGTCGTACGGGAACACCCCGACCTTGGCCGCGCCCTCGACGTGCAGGGGCAGGTCGACGGACATCACCCGGCGAAGATGCGAGACGATCTCGCGGGGCAGCAGGTACAGGTCGGTCGGGGTGTCGGGCACGGCGAGCACGTACAGCGTCCCCGGGCCGTAGCGCGCACGCAGCAGCAGCGGGAACCCGTTCTCGCCCTTCAGGCACGTGAGCTCCTCGCTGACCCCATTGGTGTGCGCCGTGATGTGCGGCAGGAGGATGGGTTCGGCCGAACGGAACACGTCCCCGAAGTCGGTGAACGTGTCCACGAGGATCGTGCTGTCCGAACACTCGAACGCGGCGATCCGGTCGAGCCCGCGGCCCCGGCCCTCCTGGTCGGCCAACGCCCGCGCCAGGCCGGACGTGATCACCACCCGTCCCCCCGCCGCGAGCCTTGCCTCGATCTTGGCGACCAGGTCGTCGTCCGCCGCCGCTCCCTCGGTCAGCAAGACGACGGGCGCGTCGTCCGGGAAGTCGGGCGTCATCTCGACGGGCACCCCGAGGGTCCCGAGGTACTGGTGGAGCAGCGGCTCCCCGGTCGCGTGCAACGGCCGGTAGGCGGCCACCCCGACGGGCGTGCCGAGTTCGCCCACCACGTCGTCGCATGCGGTGAAGACGCTCCCGGCGATGGGGGCGAACACGGTGGCGTCGATCGGCGCGGTGTCGTATCCGGTGTTCCAGTCGACGATGGCGCCCCAGCAGAACAGGGTGATCTCCTGCGCCTTGCCCAGCAGCGTGAGCCTGAGTTGCCGCCCGTAGTG
>CAYTLH010000174.1:0-5541 GCA_964438525.1 uncultured Demequinaceae bacterium
AATCGAAGGGACACGGGCTTGGACGGCGGGTCGAAGGGCCGGAGGTCTCCGGTCGAAGGGTGGTCGCCGTCGAGGACACGTCGACGACGGGGGGGTCCGTTATGACGGCGGTCCGTGCCCTGGGCGGGGAGGGGGCGACGGTCGCAGCCGTGGCGGTGGTGGTGGATCGCGACACGGGCGCACGGGAGGCGATCGAATCTGAGGGTCTTCCTTACCTCAGCCTCTTCAACCTTGATGACCTGGGATTGGCGTAGGAGGCGAGATGCACTACCGGTTTCCGCCCGCGCGGATCGTGTCATTCATCTCGGGGGCTGGCATGTTTCTGGGTTTTTTCGCCCTCCATTTCGAATGGGTTGTCCTGGCCGGATTGTGGCCGACTCTCATCGTGGTTGGGCTGGGAGTGGTGGCGATGGCCGCGTGGGTGTGGGAGTTGGCCACGGCGGATCGCCATGCCAACGCGATGGCCAAGTTCGCCCATGTGAACAAGTGGCAGTTCGAGTTTGAGACCGGGGCATACCGACGAGTTTTTCAGTCCTTTCCCTTCAATCACGGAAGGAGGCCCCGCGATGTCAACTGCATCCGGGGCATGTTCAACGGGAGGCGCTGTTCGACCTTCACCCACGAGTATGAGGTGGGTTCGGATAATGACGACAACCAGCGGCAGCATAAGGAGAGATGGCAGATCACCGCGGTCGAATTGGAGTACCCGCTTCAGACGATCGATATCCTTCCCGACGACACACTGGCGAAGTGGGCCAAGTTCTTCGGTGGCCAGGATATCGATTTCGAATCCGCCGACTTCAACGCGAAGTGGCGGGTGGTGGGAAGGAACCTCAAGTACTGCCACGACATCGTCCATCCAAGGATGATGGAGCGGTTGCTGAGGCCCGACGCACGTGGGCTGGCCATCAGAATCGAAGGGCCATACGTCCTCTGCTGGCAATGGAACAGGAAGGGTCCGGCGGGCCTGGCCAAAAGGCTCGGGGTCCTCACCTCGGTGGCGAGACTCATCCCGGCTTTCGTCATGAGGGAATTCGAGTACGAGCACAGGAGGCTTGAGGAAGCGCGCCGAAAACGTGAGGAAAACGCCCCCGACTGGGCCAAGACCCCATACGCCTTGACGAGCGGGAAATACACCGGGATCGGGGCGGAGGATTACGCCGAGGACGTCAATGGGACGAAACCGAAGCCTGAAGACGACGAGGATCGGGAATGGTGAGTCGGGATCCCGGGGGCCCGCCGCAGGGGGCCGTATGACCAAGGGTCTCCGATACAGGATCAGCGCCCTGAACATCGTCCTCGGGGTATTGGCTGGATGTTTGGCCATCGGTGTGGTCGCCTTCCTTCCCGGGGAATCGACGACCATAAGGATCTTGGCCGGAGCCGGAACCCTCGCCCTTGTGGGGGTGATCTGGCTTCTCCTCCAATGGGGGGTGCGCCGTGACCAGCTACGGCTGGCCATGTATACCGCATATCGGGGATGGGATGTCCTGTCCCGAGACCCGAGTCTGGACGACCGGTTCGACGTCTTTCCCTTTACAGGCGGCTTCGGTGGCCGGGCGATCAACGTGCTCCGGGGGTCCCACCGATTCCACGAATGCGCGACCTTCACCTACGTGGTGAACAGGCCTGCCCCCCAGGTGTATCGGATCGTCATGGTGGAACTGGGCACCATGGTTCCCTCGTTTCAATTGCTTCCCGAGGATGTCTTCGCGAAGGTGAGCAAGGCCACGGGGGGGCAGGACATTCGGATCGGCCACGAGGGATTCGACTCCACCTGGCGGATCGTCGCCGAGAACGAGTCGTTCGTCAGGAAGGTGCTCAATCCGGGCCTCATCCATTCGTTCGGCCGGAGGTCGGTCCTGGGAATGCCCATCGCGGTCAACCGCGGAGCGGTTTTGACATGGGAGGCGGGGGCGTCGGGGATCAGACGGCTGTCGCACAGGCTGGATGTGTTGATCGAGATCGTCGAGGCCATACCGGAGGAGTTCTGGACCGGCCATCGGCCCGCCATCGGCCGGTAGGCCGACCGGACGGGGATCTAGCATCCGCCCATTGACCGATGCGGAAAATCCCGGCACCGGATAGCATCGGCGGTGGAACCTATCGGAAGGAGTTCCCGTGATCGCTCTATACGTGATCCTCGTGGTGGTCGTCATAGTCTTGATGTGGGCGATCGGCCAGTACAACGCCCTGGTGAAACTGCGGAACCTGGTGCAGGAGGCCTGGCGGCAGATCGACGTTGAACTTCAACGCCGGCACGACATGATCCCGAACCTGGTCGAGACGGTGAAGGGATACGCCAAGCACGAGCGGGAGACCTTCGAAGCCGTGACGAAGGCCAGGGCTGCGGCGGCCAACCCCGAACTCTCACCGGCACAGCACGCGGTGCAGGAGAACATGCTGACGCAGGCATTGGGCAAGCTGTTCGCGGTCGTGGAGAACTATCCGCAACTGAAGGCGGACGCGCTCTTCCAGCAGCTTCAGACCGAACTGACGAACACGGAGGACCGCATCGCCGCGGGCCGTCGCTTCTACAACGCGAATGTCCGCACACTCAACACCAAGGTCGAGACGTTCCCGACGAACATCATCGCCGGGATGTTCGGCTTCCATCGCGAGGAGTACTTCGAGACCGAGGACCCGGAGGCCCGTGAGGTCCCGACGGTGTCGTTCGACCAGAAGACGACGAAGAAGAAGAAGTGACAAACCTAGGTTGAGCCGCGTGTGTCTAGGTGCCCGCCATCGCGAGAGGTTGCGATGGCGGGCATCGGTTCGTCTGGGGTCCTCGTCGCTTGACTCGTCGCGAGTGCCTTCGTGGCGTGGGGTGTGTTCGTCTCCGAACGGCGTCGTCCCCATCGGCACCACCCTGAGGCCCTGCGGATGGGGTGGACGTACCGCGCTAGGGACTATTCCTGAGTCTGCGCGAGGTCCGGCGCTCGGTGGGACGCCCGCCGGTGACGAATGGTTTCAACGATGATCGGCGTGAGGGAGACGAGGACCACGAGCACGAGTGCGGCCTCGATGTGCTCCCGGATGAACGAGAACCGGCCGAGCCATGCTCCGAGGAGCGTCACACCCACACCCCAGGTGATGGCCCCGGCAATGTTGAACATCGCGAAACGGCGGTAGGGCATCTTGCCCACCCCGGCGGCTACGGGGATGTACGTCCGGACGAACGGGACGAACTGGCCGAGGACGATGGCTCGCCCCCCGTACTTATCGAAGAAGGCGTGAGTCTTGTTCACATAGGCCTGTTTGAAGAATCGGGAGTCGGGACGGTTGAAGATGCGAGGCCCGACGCCGCGGCCGATCCAGTACCCCGACTGG
This sequence comes from uncultured Demequinaceae bacterium, assembly GCA_964438525.1. Lineage (GTDB taxonomy): Bacteria > Actinomycetota > Actinomycetes > Actinomycetales > Demequinaceae > JAFGBM01. Next base: position 3,331 of record CAYTLH010000174.1, read on the forward strand.
GGCCCGAGGAGGGCCGCGAATCCCAGGGTCATGGCGACGAGCCACACTGGGACGTCGATGTCCCCTCGTCCCGCGAATAGTCCCGCCGTGAAGAGGAGGGAGTCTCCGGGAAGGAAGGGGAACAACAGACCGGTCTCGATGATCACCACGATCGCCACGCCCAACAGCGCCCACGTGCCAAAAGATTGGATGAGGTGTTCGGGGTCCATCCAGGATGGGCCGAACGAGGGAAGAAGCACAGACGTCACCCGGATAGCCTACGGGGTGCCGGGCGTGATCGAAGCCTTGAGGTATGGGGACGGAAATCGGTCGGATTCGCCCCCTTCTGGCTGGAACGCGCTAGCATCGCACCGTGGATGGGCAACTTGCCACGGCCGCGACGATCGTGGCCCACACCCGAGCTTGGCGAGCCGGACGATCCTCCAAGCCCAAGTTCACGCGGCTGGGGGCCTTCCGCTATGCCCGCGACATCCAGATGGACATGCCCGTGGGGTTGGTCATCCCCGGAAGGGAGAAGTACAAGCCGGGGGCGATGCGTCGATGGCTCGACTGGATGCCCAGGTTCAAGGCGAGAGACCTGCTTCTCGGGGTGGTTGGCGGGGCGATACGCGGTGAGAACCTCGAGGAATTGGCCCGGATGGCGACCTTCTCACCCCTGGGATTCACGGTCGTCGACACCCGTAGACGGCACACGGCATGGCTCGCCGAGCGTCTGCCCACTCAGGCCGGCGCGAAGTCCTTCGGCCTGTGGTCCGTGAGGCTCAGACGGGTCAGGGACACGTCCCTTCCTCCGGAGGTGTCCGTCGCCCAGGCCAACGAGAGCCTTCGGAAAGTCCTGAAGGCGGCCAGCGATCTGGCCCGCATCGAGCCATCCCTCAACCCTTGGCACAACTACTTTGTCCAAGCCTTGGTCGTGCTGGACTCCGACGACTACCAGAAGTCTGAGATGGACATCCTACCCAGCGAAGGGTATAGCGATGAGGCCCATAGGATTTTGCTGGCGGCTCGACGGGCGTGGGTGTTCGGGGCGGTCGGCTCATGGATGGATACCGTCCCCAAGGACAAGCGGCTGGTGGCGGCGCACCGAAAGATCTCGGCAGAGTTGTACGCCTGCTTGATCGAGGCGATTATCGCGGCGGTGAACAACGGATTGGAAGAGACGGACGGTCAGCCGAAACGAGGGGCCCTGAAGAAGGTCGCGGGATCGAGGAAACAGGCGAAGTCGTGACGGAGGTCGGCGTGGGCCCATGGGAGGGTCCCCGGCCCGAGGGCGATCGCTGGGACGAGACGCTCCTGCGCACGGGCGACAGCCGCAATGTGGCGGACCGATACCGGTACTGGACGGTCGAAGCGATCCGTGCCGACCTCGACCGAAGGCGGCACCCCTTTCACGTGGCCATTGAGAACTGGAAACACGACCTCAACATCGGCTCGGTCGTGCGGACGGCGAATGCCTTCCTCGCCGAGGAGGTCCACATCGTCGGGAACCGACGATGGAACCGGAGGGGGGCCATGGTGACGGACAGGTACCAGCACATCCGACACCATCCGACTGTCGACGACCTCCGAGGGTGGGCCACGGAGGAGGGGCTTCCTGTCATCGGAATCGACAACGTCCCCGGGTCCCTTCCTCTAGAGACCCATGAGCTTCCCCGAAGATGCATCCTGCTCTTCGGGCAGGAAGGGAGCGGACTCACCGCTGAGGCCGTCGACACCGCCGACGCGATCCTCGCTATAGCACAGTACGGATCGACCCGGTCGATCAACGCCGGGGCAGCCGCCGCCATCGCCATGCACGCCTGGATTCGGACCCACGCTGAGCTCGACGCGGGGCACGAGGCCTAGGTGCAAGGTCCCGGCGCCAACCGAGTCGGTTTCTGACACAATAGGGGCGGACCACACAGCACAACGGCAGGAGAAACGCATGGGTGTCGCCACTCCCGAGGTGTACAACGAGATGCTCGACCGGGCGAAAAAGGGCGGCTTCGCCTACCCGGCCGTCAACATCACCTCATCCCAGACCATCAACGCCGCTCTTCAGGGATTCGCCGAGGCGGAGTCGGACGGCATCATCGAGTTATCCGTGGGTGGATCGGAGTACGCTTCCGGTCCGACGATCAAGGATCGGGTGGCGGGTTCGCTTGCCATCGCGGCGTATACACGTGAGGTCGCGAAGAACTTTCCCGTTACGGTTGCGCTCCACACCGACCA
>CAYTLH010000175.1:0-26401 GCA_964438525.1 uncultured Demequinaceae bacterium
CTGATGTCGATCGTGCCGACCTCCTCCCCCTCGACCGTCCCGCCGTTCCGATTAAAGTCGAGAACACGGCACGGGGGCGCCCGCAGAAGGGGATTGAGCACGCGGATATCGTCTTCGACGAGATGATCAACGGCAGATGCCTCCGGCTAGTCGCGGTTTTTCACTCGGACCTTTCGAAGGATGTGGGGCCGATCCGATCGGCCAGGAACCAGGATCCGAACATCATAGGGTCGCTGAAGACTGCCCTATTCGCCTCGGGATGCAACTACTCGGTCCAATACACCTTCAACCGATATGGCCAGATGCTCATCGCCGACGACTTCTCCCCGACGACCGGCAACCTTCGGGGATCCGACGGTTTCGAGCGGGTGTCGTGGGATGTTGTCAACAAGGCGCTCGAGTTCCGGCTGTGGGGGCATCCGGAGGTGTTCGCGGACGAAGCCGTCGCGGCCGGATTCGGGCCGGCTCCCCGGCAGTTCGACTACGCCTACCCGACTGAGACGGCGACGGCGACGGTCGAGGGGGAGGAGGTCGGCACGATCGACATCAGGTACTCCAGTTGCGCCCACCCCCATTGGGCGTGGGACGAGGACGAAGGGGTGTGGGACCGCTTCGAGTTCGACAATCCCCATCTCACCTTGGACGGCAACCAGATCACCGCCGACAACGTCATCCTGTTGAAAGTCAGGGTTGCCTATACCCAGGGGTACAACCCGGAGTCCTTCGTCGTGGTCTCGAACGCCTCCGGATTCGTCGCCACGGGGGGGAAGGTCATCCCCATCAGGTGGACCAAATCCAGCCGGGGGGATCTCTTCCGCCTCACGACGCTCGACGGGGAGCCCGTCTACCTCGCCCCGGGGCAAACGTGGGTCGAACTCGTTCCCTCCTCAGGGGCAGTCATCTCGACCATCATGTTCGACGGCGTTGTGCAGTAGAACCGCCGAAGCACGATGAAGCCGACTGATTGCGACCTCCCAACCTCGATCTGTCTAGACTTGACGCCGTGAATCGGGCAAGGCTCGGAGGCCTGGTCCTCGTGGCCGCGATCGTCGCTTTCGCGGTCGGATGCGCGCCCGACGAAGTCGCCCTTCCAAACGTGACAGTGACCGATGTGCCAAAAGAGGATCGAATGATGGTCCCGTCCCCCCCCGAGGATCCGACACCCGCTGTCGTGTGGCCACTCACCGGCCTGAGTGCGGAGGACGCGCCCGAGGCCGACATCGAACGACCAGCGGTTGTCGTCAAGATCGAGAACACCGCGGATGGCCGCCCACAGAAGGGAATCGAATACGCGGACATCGTCTTCGACGAGTACATCAACGTTGGCTGCCTTCGGATCGTGGCGGTCTTCCACTCGACCCTGCCGGAGGCGGTGGGACCAGTTCGGTCCGCGCGGACCCAGGACCCCAACATCATGGGGTCGTTCGACACGGCCCTGTTCGCCTCCGGGGCGAATACCGGTGCTCAGAAGGCTATCGAGCGGCAGAAGCAGGTGTTCTTCGGGAACGCCCTCTACAGGTATAACGACTACCTTCGTTTCAGCCATGGATTCACGAAGATGTCCTGGGAAGAAGTCAACAAGCCGTTGGAATTCCGGCTGTGGGGCAACACCCAGATCTTTGCCGAGGAGGCGGAGGCGGCCGACGCGGGTCCTGCCCCCCAGCAATTCGATTACGCCTACCCGGCGTCCCTGGCCACGGCGGTCGTGGAGGGGGAGCCGGTCGCCACGATGGACCTCAGGTATTCCGCCTGCGGTCACCCACACTGGGATTGGAACGCCGAGTCCGGCGTGTGGGAAAGATTCGAGTTCAGCAATCCCCACCTGACCTGGGACGGCAACCAGATCCAGGCGGCGAACGTCGTCATCTTGAGGGTCAAGGTGGCCTACACCCAGCCGAAGATTCCCGAGTCCTTCGTCGTCGTGTCGGATGCCCCGGGTTTCGTGGCGACCGGGGGCGAGGTCATCCCCATTCAGTGGACCAAATCCGGCCGGACCGGCTTGTATCAACTCAAGACCCTCGACGGAGAACCCGTCCTCCTCGCCCCGGGCCAAACGTGGATCGAGTTGGTCCCCCTGTCCGGCGCCTGGGATAAAGCGACTATCACGTTCGACGGCGAAGCCCAGTAGGGCCGGGCCCGTCAGTACGCGTAGGGGAAGTCGGACCAGTCCGGCGGACGCTTCCCCAAGAAAGCGTCCCGCCCCTCTTGTGCCTCGTCCGTCATGTAGGCCAACCGGGTCGCCTCGCCCGCGAAGACCTGCTGGCCCGCGAGCCCGTCATCGACGAGGTTGAAGGCGAACTTGAGCATCCGGATCGATTGGGGTGACTGGGCCGCGATCCGGGTGGCGTAGTCGAGGGCGAGACCCTCCAGGTCGGCGTGGTCGGCGACCTCGTTGACGACGCCCCAGGCGAGGGCCTCCTCGGCCGAGTACTCCCTGCCGAGGAAGAAGATCTCCCGGGCCTTCCTGTCCCCGACCTGGCGGGCCAGCAGCCCGCTCCCATACCCGGCGTCGAAGGACCCGACCGCCGCGTCCGTCTGCTTGAACCGGGCGTGTTCCCGGCAGGCGATACTCAGGTCGGCGACGACGTTGAGGCTGTGGCCCCCGCCGGCGGCCCAGCCACTCACCGCCGCGATGACGACTTTGGGGGAGGTGCGCATGAGCCGCTGGACCTCGAGGATATGGAGGCGTCCTCCCCGGGCGGCATCCCCCTCGTACAGGTATCCGTCCGCGCCCCGAACCGACTGGTCTCCCCCGGAGCAGAAGGCCCAACCGCCATCTTTGGGGGACGGACCGTTGCCGGTGAGGATGACGGCGGCGACGTCGGGGGTCTGGCGGGCGTGGTTTAGGGCCCGGTGGAGTTCGTCGACGGTCTGGGGACGGAAGGCGTTCCTCACCTCGGGTCGGTTAAGGGCGATGCGGACGGCGGGAAGGTCGTGTTCCGAACCCCCCTTCGTCCGTTCGACCCAGCGGTGGTAGGTGACATCCCCGGCCGGAAAGCCGTCGATATCCCTCCATAGGTTGGGGTCGAAGGTCTCCGAGACTCGGGTGGGAAGCGTATTCACACCCCGAGCCTAGCCCTCCCCATTCGACCGGCGTAGGCTTCCAGCGAAGGGACGGGAACCATGGCCAAGATCTTTTCCAACGCCGTCACGTGGATCGTCATACTGCTGGTCGCCATCATCCTGCTCCTCCTCGGGATCGTCTTCGGTTGGTGGGGGGACAACGAGTCCACGGTCCCCAGTCCGACGCCGAGCGCCTCGGCGAACCCGACGACCTCGCCTTCCGACTCCCCGGAGTTTGTGGCACGACCGGTCACCGTCGGTGACTACGTTCCGTCCGCCGAGGCCGTGACCGTTAACGTGCTCGCCTCCGCGGGGAGCGGCTGGGTGGTGGCCATCGACGACACCACCCAGATCGACACCTCGGTCGAGCCGCCTGTCGTCACCCCCGACGACAGGATCCTGTACCTCATCTCGCCCGTTGGGGATCGGTACGAACTCGCCAACCTGGATGGAATCGGCCTCGACGCCCCCGACCTGGTCGCCTGGGATTACGACCGGGGCCTCGTCCTCATCGAGCAGGACCGAACGACCCTCAACGTGTTCGACGTGGCCACCGGGCAGATCGCTTCGTCTTGGACCTTCTGCCCGGGGGGAGCCGGAAAGGCCCTCTACGGGGAGGCCCGCGACGGGAACTGGCTCGTCCGGGGCGGCTGCGAGGGCTCCGGCGTCGACGGGTTGTACACCGACGACGGAACCCTCGTGCCGAGTTCGATCGTCGGGCATGACCCGTTCACGACGGTAGTCGACGTCGGGGACGTCCAGGTGACCTGGGAGTGGGAGGGGCTGGTCGACCAGAAGTTCGTCGCCGTCTATCCGGACGGGACCTCTCAACTTCTCTCCTGGACGGACGCCGCCGACGACTGCTACCCCCTCGCCAAGGGTCGAGGGCCGACCGTGGCCATGTATTGCTACGCCGACGCCGGGCGCCTGAGTATCTGGGAGTTGCCGATCGATGGGGCGACGCCCATCGAGGTCGTGACGAGCGACCAACTTGAGGGGTTCGCGACCGCCGAGGGGGGCTACGGGCCAGACGAGTATTGGGTGCAGGACTACTGCTCCGACAGCGCACTCCGGGTCGTCCAATTCGCCTTGGGTCTCGGGGAGCCGGTTGCCCGACTCGGGGTCCTGTACGGAGGCACGGTCGAAGCCGTCGGACAAGTTCCTTTCGTGTACCGGGCCTGCCACGCCGCCGAGGGCACGTCATCGCTCGTCAGCGGCGACGGACACCTATGGTGGGTGGACTTCGACGCGGGCCCCGACGTCACCCTCCTTCCCGGACAAAGCGCGGGTTCCCCCATTCAGGTGGTTGGGACCGACGGGTACCGGGCCCTTCGCCAGCCCTAGCGCTCCGCCGCTCCCCTTTGCGCGGCCGAGGCAATAGCCTGGCGCCATGGAGTTCCGACCCTTCGCGGTCCCGCTGATCACCCCCTTCCGGGGGGTGTCCGAGCGTCGGGGGGTATTGATTCGTGGTATCGGTCCTGACGGCGGCGAGGCGTGGGGCGAGTACTCGCCCTTTCCGGACTATCCGTCGACGGGGGCCTCGCTGTGGTGGCGGGCCGCGATGGAAGCCGCACACGGCGACTGGCCCGAACCCGTCCGAGACGAGGTCGCCGTGAACTCGATCGTCCCAGACGTCGAACCCGGCGAGGTCGCACCGTACGCGACGGCGGGGGGGTGCCGGACGGCGAAGGTCAAGGTTGGGGGCAGGGGCTCGTCTCTCGGCCGGGACCGGGCTAGGGTCGAGGCGGTCGCCCGTGCCCTGGTGGAGGCCGGGGGATCGGAGGCACGGGTACGGGTGGACGCGAACGGGGCCTGGGGACATGAGGAAGCGGTCCAGGCCGTCGAGGCCCTCGACCGGGCCGCCCGCGACGGAGGGGTCGACGGACTCGAATACGTCGAGCAACCCTGCCGGACGCTTGAGGACATGGCGGCCCTGCGTCGCGCGACCGAGGTCCCGATCGCCGCGGACGAATCCGTGCGTCTGGCAGAGGACCCCCTCGAGGTCGTCCGGGCCGAGGCCGCCGACCTCCTCATTCTCAAGGTCGCGCCCTTGGGTGGGGTCCGGGCCTGCCTCGAAATCGCCGAACGGGGGGGCATTCCCGTGGTCGTGTCCAGCGCCCTCGAGACCTCGGTCGGCCTCGCGTCAGGGTTGGCCCTCGCCCGGGTCCTTCCCCGGCTCGACCACGCCGTCGGCCTCGGGACGGCGCGGTTGCTGCAACGCGACACCGTCGCGCACTCGCTCATCCCCGACGGGGGCGTCCTCCGTCCGATCCCCCTGGAGGTGGTCGTATGACCCCCGCCCCAAATGGAACTTTCGCTCGGGCGCTCGTCGCGAATCTCGCCGCCAACGGCGTCGATCGATTCGTCCTCTGTCCGGGGTCACGCTCCGGCCCCCTCGCCCACGTCCTGGCGGAGGCAACCTCGGACGACCCCCCCATGGGGGCCCCCTCCATCAAGCTCGACGTCCGCGTCGACGAGAGGTCGGCGGGATACCTCGCCCTCGGCCTCGCCATGGCGACCGGAGACCCGGTAGCGGTTGTGACGACGTCCGGAACCGCGGTCGGGAATCTCCTCCCAGCCGTCATGGAGGCCCACCACGGAGGGCATCGACTCATCCTGCTCACCGCCGATCGCCCATTCGACGTTCGAGGGACCGGCCCCAATCAGACGACCGACCAGCGGAACATCTTCGGAAGGTTCGTCCAACTGTCCCGCGACGTGTGCCCTCCGACCGACGGGAGGACGCTCGTCAGGGAGGCCGAGGCGGTTGTCGCCGAGGCCATGGCCCACGCCGCGGGTGGCGTACCCCCCACGAATCCCGCTTTCGACAGCACGGGGCCCGTCCACCTCAACCTCCAGTTCCGCCCCCCGCTCGGACGGGACTTCGGCCCATGGCCGCCGACGGATGAGGCCGGCTTCACGCTTGCTGAAGAGGCTCCGGCGCCACCCCTGCCCGACGTCGAGAGGGGGTTGGTCGTCGCAGGTCACAGGGCCGGGACGGCAGCCGCCACCATCGCCTCGGTCAGGGGATGGCCGCTCTTCGCCGAGCCGACCTCCGACGCCCGGAGGGGCGGGTCGTGCGTGACCGGATACGCCGAGGTGCTTGAGGGGGAATTGGCGCAAGAGCTCACGGGTGAGGTGGAATTCGTCCTGGTCGTCGGGCGCCCGACCCTGTCGTCGAGGGTCGCCCGGCTCATCGCATCCTCTCCGCGCCTGTGGGTCGCCCGGCACGGGGGCCGATGGAAGGAGGCCCCCATCGACGCCGAGGTCGTCTTGCGGGACATCCCCTTCGAATGGGTGAGGGGCACTCCTCGGGAGCCCGGACCCGACTCGTGGCTCGGGCGATGGCTCGCGACGGGGCGTGAGCCCCAGGTTGAATCGTGGGGGCCTCGGGCCGTCGCCCAGGAGGTCGTGGGGTCGTTGGGGGCCCGGGATCTCTTCGTCGTCGGCTCGAGCGGCCCCATCCGGACCCTCGACGCCGTCCTTCCCGCGCTCCGAGTGTCTGAGCGTCCCAGGATCCTCGCCAACCGCGGGCTATCCGGGATCGACGGGACGGTGTCCACGGCCATGGGGGTGGCGTTGGCGGGCCTTGGGCCCGTGACGGCGCTCCTCGGGGACCTGACCTTTCTCCACGATGTGGGAGGACTTCTCGTCGGAAAGCGTGAGGCGAAGCCCAAGGCTAGGTTCGTCGTCCTCAACGACGGGGGCGGGACGATCTTCTCAGGACTCGAGCACGGGGCGACGTCGAAGGAACTCCTGGAGCGGGTCTTCACCGTCCCCCCCGCCGTTGATTTCGCGTCCCTGTGCCAGGCTTACGGGGCCGGCCATATCCCCGTTCGGAGCCGCGCGGAGCTCGCGGATGCCCTGGCCCGGCCACTCGAGGGGGTCGACGTCGTCGAGGCGCTTCTCACCCCGGGTAAGCCGACGGAGGACAGGCCAGGCGAAATCGAGGGCGCCGGGCGCGAAGGTGAGACGATCGAGCAATGACCACCCCGGAGAGCACTCCCCAGGACACGAAGCCCCGTGACTCGAAGCCGAGGCCACGGCCCGGACGGAGGAGGACGATGTTCGTAGGTGTAGGGGTGGGGGCGATCGCCCTCGCCGCTGGCGCGACGATGGCCCTGTGGCCGGAAGGCGGGTCTCCCTCGGGCCCCGAGACGAGCGCGGGGTCTTCGCCCAGCGCGGGAACCACGAGGGACCTGCCGTGGGGCGACCCCGTTCCCTGGGACGAGGTGGGGCCGGGGTGGGCCCTGCTCGCCTACGACGCGGCTCCGGAGCAGATGGCATGGGGGGAGGACTGGAATCTTGCGGGCGACGAATTATGGCTCGTCTCCCCGGAGGGCGAGCTGTACTTTGGGGCCGACGTCTCCGATCTCGACGCGACCTACGTCGAGACGTGGACCGGGTCGGAGGCGTGGTTGTACGGAGCGACGGGATACGAGGGTGCGCTTAGCCTCGGGATCCAGTACACGGTTGACCTAGTGACGGGGGAGGCGACCGTCGTAGCGCAGGACAGCCCACCGCGGGGGTCGTACGAACCGACGGCCGAGGAAGGCGTCTACCTGACCCGGGGCGGCTGCTGCAGTTGCTCGGAGATCACCGCCCACTATTCGGACGGCACGACTCAACTCCTCAATGATGGCTGCGGGTCGGCGAGCCTCAGCCCCGACGGGACGACCCTGGCCCACGTGGTGGAATGGGATGACGGCACCGGCACGTTCCACGCCACCTTCCTGGTGTCCGATCTCAGGGGCAACGCGACGACGATCGCGGACTCCTCCTTGACGGACTCTTACCATGAGATCACCTGGCTGGACGACGAGAGTCTGTTGGTATTCACGGATGACGGCCAGGGGGCCTGGGTCTTGGCGACCCTCGACGTCGCCAGTGGCGTGACCACCCCGTGGCCCGGGATACAGCCCGAGGGCTACTACCTGAGCATGTGGGCGAGCTATCCAGGGTCGTGGATGGTCTGGAACTCATACGAGCCCGTCATGACCACGCGGGTCACGGACCGGAACGGCGTTGCGATCGCGGACCTTGTATGCGAGTACCCGTCGTGCTGGCCCTACCCCACGGGTGACGTCCTCGTCTGGGTGGAATCGGATCTTGAGTACGACGATGGGCTCCCGGTAGGCGACGATCTCCAGCGCCTCACCGTCATCGAACCCGTGACGGGGCGGTGGACACCCGTCCTCGAGTTCACGCGGGAGGACGGCCACATCACGACGATTCTCCCCCACCCGCCGGCCTACGGTTAACCTGAGAACCTAACAAGTCCAGGGAGGCCTCGTGGCTCGGATCCGCAGCTCGCGATGGTGGATCGGCCTGACCGCGATCCTCGCGTCCGTGTTTCTGGGTTCCGCGGCGATCCTGATCGCCTGGGACTGGCCCCAGCCGGCGGGGGCAGGCCCCGAGCCTTCGATCATCTACGTCACGGCATCCCAGGCCCCTACCGTCATCGTCCACCCGGCGCCGCTCGACTCCGAACCCCTGACCGATGTCACCCTCGGATCCATCAACGACGGCTGGATCCTCGTGGAATACGACTCGAGCGCCGGGACGTTCGCTCCGCCCCCCGTCACCGTCACCCCGTCCCCGGACGAAGAGGGTGCCGCCTCCCCGTTCGAGATCCCCGGCTCCGGCCCCTCGGAGTGGGAGATTCCGGGCACGAGGTACCTCTACGCGGTGGATCCCAGCGGCACCGCATACGAGGCCGCCAACCTAGGTTCTGAGACCGGGCTCAGGCTCGTCCTGTGGCTTCCGGATCTGAGGACGGTGATCGTCGAAGAGCAGGACGGCGGTGGGGCGAGTTTTCGGACCTTCGACCTGGTCACCGGGGCGTTGTCCGGGAGATTCCTCGGTCCGGGCGGTTCAGCCTCGAGGACCTGGATCGACCCCGAACTGAGGCTCGCTCGCGACGGGGATGGGGTCTGGGTTTCCTTCGACAACGGGTCAGGGGCGCGAGGCCTCAATCGGATCGGCTTCGACGGATCGCCCGAGATCGAGCTAGTCAGCCCCAAGGACCTCGCGGGATTCATCGAATCGGCCGACGGCAGCACGATCGTCACGGTCGAGGGGGCGTCGGGCCCCAACTGGACGGTCGTCAGCTACTCCGAGCCGGGCACGTCCGTATTCCCCGAGCCGGTGGTGGCGGCCTCCCCTTCCCCGACGCCTGAGGCTTCACCGGAGGCGACCCCCGCCCCGGCCGGGCCATCCAAGCCGGAGGTCACGATCACCTCGGAGGGCTACGAGCGGGCCGCCCACGGCATGCCTCCTGGCGAGACGAACTGCTATCCGGCCTCCTGGCCCGAGGATCGGCAACTCCTCATCGCCTGCACCGAAGAGGACGAGTCCCTGGTCCTGTACACCCTCGCCCTCGCCACTAGCACCTTCGTGGACGTGGCGACCTTCCCCTCAAACGGGGATTCTTCCACCCTTCTTTTCAGCGACGACGGGACCCGCATCGTGCGGCTACCCGACATCGTCAACGCCATCGGCGACCCGGTATGGACGCTTCCGACGGGCGAATCGAGGCCCATCGGACTCGTGTGGGCCGGGGACTATCTCGTCACCTGGGGAGACACGCAGGATCCGCCGGATCTGGGATACGGCGCCGGCGCCCTATACGTCCGGCATTCCTCGAAGGGGGAGGGTGCCTATGCGCTCAGGGCAAACCCAGGGGCGGCCGGCTTCGGCACCGTCGTCCCCGCTCCCCCGGTAGAGCCCGAACTCTAGGCCAGGCCGAGGGCGGTCATCAGGGGCTCAAGCTTGGCCTCGCTTTCCGCCCACTCGTCGTCGGGGTCGGATGCCGCGACGATGCCGCAACCGGAGAACAGCCGAAGCCTCGTGAGCGTAGGGTCGATCTCGGCCGACCTCAAGGCGATCCCCCATTCGCCGTCCCCGGTCGCGTCGATCCAGCCCACGGGACCGGAGTAGCGCCCCCGGTCGAAACCCTCGAGTTCCGCGATGAGGGAGGAGGCGGCGTCCGTGGGGGTCCCGCAGACCGCCGCGGACGGATGAAGGAACGACACGAGTTCGAGGCTAGTCGTCGGCTTCGCAAGCACGCCGGTCACGTCCGTCACCAGGTGCATGACGTTCGGGAGGTGCATGACGGAGGGGGCGTCGGGGACGTTGATGGACGTGCACAGGCGGTCGAGGACCCTGGTGACCGACTCGACTGCGAACTCGTGTTCCTCGCGATCCTTCGACGAGCGCGCCAAGGCGGCGGCGTGGGCGAGGTCTCTGGTCTCGTCCCCCGAGGGGCGGATTGTGCCGGCGAGGACCCGAGAGGTCACGAGCCCTCGGTCGACCCTGGCCAAGAGTTCCGGGGTCGCGCCGATCGCCCCGTCCACGTGGAAAGTCCAGCACATCGGATAGTCGAGGGCGAGGGCGCAGAGAATGGAACGGACGTCGACGGGCTCGCCGGAGGTCGCTTCGACCGCCCGCGCCAGGACGACCTTTTCGACGTCTCCCTCGGAAATCCGGCGGATGGCCTTGCGGACGAGCCGCCTCCACTCGTCGGAGGACCCGCCCGACAGGCGGATCTCGCCCACGGGACGGACCGGGGATCCGTCGAGCAGGGAGTCGAGGCTGATATTCGCGTCGGAAGGGGTGGTCGAGATGGTCGTCAACCAGGATCGACCGTCCCTCGAACCAAGAATATAGGCGGGGACGACGAGGGCGCCGCCGCCGGTCGAATCGCCCGAGAAGGCGAAGGAACCGAAGGCGACGAGACCGCTACCCCTGATTCCGACCCCTTCGTCGACCACGGCCCGAGAACACACCCCTTCCCACCATTCCCCGGCCTCGGCGAAACGCCCCTCTCCCGAGGCGTCGACCCGGGCGGCCTCACCCCAGGCGACCATGCCCTCGCCCCTCCTGACCCAGGCGATCCCGGGCTGGGGGAGGGCACGAATCAGATCGCCGGGATCGGGAACCTCGACCGATCGGACAATGAGGGGAAGGGGGGTTTGCGCGGTGCCCATCCCTCAACCCTAGAGCGGTCCCGAGCGTGCGACCGCAAGCCGGGGGGTCGGCTCCGGGACGAAAGGCATTCTGAGGGCCGGCCGGGGAGTCGTAGGCTGGGCCAATGAGGAGCGAGGCCGACGTGATCGTCGTGGGCGCCGGTCCGGGGGGGAGCGCGGCGGCCCACTACCTTGCCCGGGAGGGCTTCGACGTCGTCGTGCTGGAGAAGTCGCGTTTCCCGAGGGACAAGGTCTGCGGCGACGGCCTGACCCCCCGGGCGGTCCGGGAGCTCGGGCTCATGGGGATATCGACCCCGCCCGAGGGTGGATGGCTGAAGAACCGGGGTATCCGCATCGTCGGGGGCGGGCACCGGATCGAATTCCCGTGGCCGGAGACCAGGACCTATCCCTCATACGGGCTCACCTGCCCCCGCTCGAGGCTCGACCAGGCCCTCGCCCGGCACGCCGTCGGGAGCGGAGCCGAGGTTGTGGAGGGGGCGACCGTCACGTCGGCGGTGAGGGACGACAGGGGTCGGATCGGGGGCGTGACCGTTCGAACGTCCGGGGGGTCGACCGGGGATGGGGGCGAGAAGCACACGGTCTTCGCCCCCCTGGTCGTGGCGGCCGACGGCGTCAGCTCACGGTTGGCTCTCGGGCTCGGTCGTCAAAGGAAGAAGGGGCGCCCGATGGGGGTGGCCGTCAGGACGTACTGTACGACGCCCCGCCGGGACGAATGGCTGGAAGGCCACCTTCAGATCTGGTCGGGGGAACCCGGGAGGTCCAGCCTCCTTCCCGGGTATGGGTGGATCTTTCCCCTCGCCGACGGGACGGTGAACGTCGGCCTTGGGACTCTGAGCGGGAGGGGCCGACCGCCGAGAATCGAACCCCGGACGCTTCTGAAGGATTGGATCGAGCACTCGGCGGACGATTGGGCTCTCCAGGAGGTGAAGGTGGGGCGCGCATCCGGGGCGGCCATCCCCATGGCCTTCAACAGGCAGCCCCTCTACGCCGACGGCCTCGCGCTCGTCGGGGACGCCGGGGGCATGGTCAACCCCTTCAACGGTGAGGGCATCGCGTATGCCATGCAGGCTGCACGCCGGCTGGCGGGGGCGGCCGTAGAGGCGAGGGAGGCGCGAGGAGACCGGGAACGGGAAAGGGCGCTTCGGGGGTATCAGCGCGCGATCAAGGACGATCTGGGTGGCTATTTCACGTTGGGGAGGGTCTTCGCCAGGATCATCGACCACCCGTCCGTGATGAAGATATGCACCAGGTATGGGCTTCCCCGTCCTACCCTCATGCGGTTTACCCATAAACTCTTGTCAGACGTCTGGGAGCCTCATGGAGGAGACTGGGCGGATCATGCGATTGCTGCCCTGGCGCGGATCGCGCCGTCGGCGTGACGGCGTCACGATGACGACTGCGGAAGGAGGAGCCGAATGAATCCTTACGTACCCGTCCTGGTCATGCTCGGGGTGGCGAGCGCCCTCGCGGTGGCCGGAGTCGTGGCGAGCCGTTTCATCGGCCCCAGGCGGCGGAACGATTCCAAGCTCTCTCCGTACGAATGCGGGCTCGAGGCGACCCCCGGCGCGGCCGGCGGCGGCCGGATCCCGATCCGGTATTACCTCCTCGCCATGACCTTCATCGTGTTCGACGTCGAGATCGTCTTGCTGTATCCCTGGGCCATCGCGTACGGGCGCCTGTCCCTTTTCGGGTTCGTCGCGGCCCTGTCCTTCGTCGCCCTCATCACCGTCCCGTTCGCCTATGAGTGGCGGCGCGGGGGATTCGATTGGTAGGGGCCGATGGGGATTGAGGAGCATCTGCCGGGCGTCCTGACGGGGACGGTCGAAGAAGTCATCGGCTGGGGACGGGGCACGTCCATCTGGCCCGCAACCTTCGGTCTGGCCTGCTGCTCCATCGAGATGATGGCAACAGGAGGGCCCCGGTTCGACATCGCCAGGATCGGTTCGGAGGTGTTTCGCGGGTCACCCCGGCAGGCGGATCTCATGATCGTCGCCGGACGGGTGAGCCAGAAGATGGCCCCGATTCTGCGACAGGTCTACGACCAGATGTCCGAACCGAAGTGGGTTCTGTCCATGGGCGTGTGCGCCTCCTCCGGGGGCATGTTCAACAACTACGCCATCGTCCAGGGGGTCGATCACGTCGTCCCCGTGGACATCTACCTTCCCGGTTGCCCTCCCCGGCCCGAGATGCTCCTGGGAGCCCTCATGGAGATCAAGCGGCTGGCGAGGAAGACTCCGCTCGGGGCCCATCGCCGCGAAGTGGTGAAGGCCGCCGAGGCGGCCGCGTTGGCGGCCTCCCCCCTATCCGAGAAGAGGGGGCTCCTCAGGTGAGTGACGATCGCGCAACTAGGGGTCCGGGCGCTGACGAGCGACCGCCCCAGACCATGCTCTCCGACGGCAAAGGCATGTTCTCCGGGTCGGGGGACACGTCCGGATTCGGGGGTCTGGTTCGCCGGGGGACGATGCCCGGTCCCTCGTCGCGTCCGTTCGGCGAGTGGTTCGACGAGGTGGTCGACGTGCTGACGGAACTCCTGACGGATCCTGGCGAGGCGATCGAATCGGCCGTCGTTGATCAGGGCGAATTGACGCTGGTGATCTCGCGGGACCACATCGTCGAGGTCTGTCGGCACCTGCGGGACGACCAGGACCTTCGGTTCGAGCTCTCCCTGGGCGTCAGCGGCGTCCACTATCCGTCCGACACGGGTCGGGAACTGCATGCCGTGTATCACTTGACTTCCATCACCCATCGCCGGAGGCTCCGGCTCGAGGTGGCGGTTCCCGACGGTGACCCTCATATCCCTTCCACCACATCGGTATACCCCACGAACAACTGGCACGAGAGGGAGACGTACGATTTCTTCGGGATCGTCTTCGACGGTCATCCCGGGTTGGCACGGATCGCCATGCCGGACGACTGGATCGGCCACCCCCAAAGGAAGGACTACCCCCTGGGCGGGATCCCGGTCGAATACAAGGGCGCGACGGTTCCCCCGCCCGACGAGCGGAGGCGGTACCAGTGACGGCTCACGCGACCGAACCGACTCCGGACGTCCCCGAGTTCACGGCCCAGGGCTCCGATTGGGCCGAACTCACCGAGGAGGTCGCACGGCTCGGGGCTGAGCGGATCGTCGTCAACATGGGGCCCCAGCATCCCTCTACCCACGGGGTGCTCCGGGTCATGCTCGAGATCGAGGGCGAGGTCGTCACCGAGGCCAGGGCAGGGGTGGGATACCTCCACACCGGAATCGAGAAGAACATGGAGTATCGGACCTGGGCGCAGGGTCCGACGTTCTGCACCCGGATGGACTATGTGGCCTCCATGTTCCAAGAGGCCGCCTTCTGCCTGGCCGTCGAACGGCTCCTGGGGATCACGGACGACATCCCCCCGCGGGCGAGCGTCCTGAGGGTTCTCATGATGGAGCTCAACAGGATTTCCTCGCACCTCGTATCGCTTGGCGCCGGTGGGAACGAGTTGGGATCCACGACCATCATGACGACGTCCTTCCTCGCCCGGGAGGATGTCCTGAGGATCATCGAGGCCATTTCCGGCTTGAGGATGAACAACGCCTACATCCGGCCGGGGGGAGTGGCCGCGGACCTGCCCGACGGCCTTCTCGAGGACATCCGGGCCCTCGACGGGAAGATGAAGGCCAAGGCCGGGGAGCTCGCCGACCTGCAACTCAAGAACCCCTTTTTCCTCAAGAGGACCAAGGGCATCGCCAACCTCGGCCTCGCCGGGTGCATGGCCATCGGGGTTACCGGGCCGGTCCTGAGGTCGACCGGGCTGCCCTACGACATCAGGCGGGTGTTCCCGTATTGCGGGTACGAGACCTACGACTTCCAGGTGCCGATCAGCGACGACGCCGACGCCTATTCCAGGACCGTGCTGCGCATCGAAGAGATCTACGAGTCCCTCAAAATCATCGCCCAGTGCGCCGACCGTCTCGAGGCTGAGGCCGGCCCGGTCATGATCGCGGACAAGAGTGTCGCCTGGCCCGCGCAACTGGAGATCGGGCCCGACGGCCAGGGGAACTCGCCCGAGCACATCGCACACATCATGGGGACGTCGATGGAGGCGCTCATCCATCATTTCAAGCTCGTGACGGAGGGCTTCAGGGTGCCGGCGGGCCAGGTCTGGCAGAGCGTCGAGGCGCCCCGGGGCGAACTCGGCATCCACCTCGTCTCCGACGGCGGAGCCAAACCGTACCGCGCCCACTTCCGCGATCCCTCTTTTTCCAATCTCCAGGCCCTGTCGGCCATGTGCGAGGGTGGCCAGTTGGCGGACGTGGTCGTCGCCCTCGGCTCGATCGATCCCGTGATGGGGGGCGTCGACAGGTGAGCTATTCGGACGAGACCAGGGCGCGCCTCGACAAGGACGCGAAGGCGATTCTCGCCCGCTACCCCAAGAGGCGATCCGCCATCCTTCCCCTGCTCCACCTCGTTCAATCGGAGGACGGGTACGTTTCCCCGGACGGCATCGACTTCTGCGCAGACGTCCTGGACCTCCCGATGCCGGAGGTGAGCGCGGTCGCCACCTTCCACACCCAGTTCCGGCGTCGGCCCGGCGGCGACTACCACGTGGGGGTGTGCACGAACACCCTGTGCGCCTGCATGGGAGGGGATGCCATCTGGGAGGCCCTGCGCGACCACATCGGGGTCGAGGACGGAGGCACCACCCGTGACGGTACGGTCACCCTGGAAAGGCTCGAGTGCAATGCCGCGTGCGATTACGCCCCGGTCGTCATGGTCAATTGGGAGTTCTTCGACGGCCAGACTCCGGAAAGCGTCAAGGGCCTCATAGACGACCTCCGAGCGGGAAGGGAAGTGCGGCCGACGAGGGGGGCCGACAGGGTCTGCACCTTCCGAGAGGCCTCGAGGATCCTGGCGGGTTTCTCGGACGGCCACGCGGACGAGGGGCCGTCGGCCGGGCCGGCGTCCCTCGCCGGCCTTCAGGCCGAGGCGGATGGCCGGAAGGAGACGCCGTGACCCTCACTCCGGTCCTCAGTAGGCAATGGGGCGAACCTCGGTCGTGGACGCTCGACGTGTACGAATCCGGAGGCGGCTACGCCGGCCTCAAGAAGGCGCTTGCGGTCGATCCCGCGGACGTGCGGCGTATGGTCCAGGACTCCGGGCTTCGGGGACGCGGCGGGGCCGGTTTCCCGACGGCCGTCAAGTGGGGATTCCTTCCGCCCGACGATGGCGGGTCCCGATACCTCGTCGTCAACGCCGACGAATCTGAGCCCGGCGCCTGCAAGGACGTCCCCCTTCTGATGGCGTCCCCCCATCTCGTCTTGGAGGGGGCGGCCATCGCGGCCTATGCGACCGGGGTCCACCGGGTGTTCATCTACTTGAGGGGCGAGGTGCTTCATGCCCATCGCCGCCTCCTCAAGGCCATCGAGGAGGCTCGATCGAAGGGGTATCTCGGGACGAATGTCATGACAAGCGGCTACGAGATTGACGTGACGCTCCACGCGGGCGCGGGTGCCTACATCTGCGGCGAGGAGACGGCCCTCCTATCGTCGCTCGAGGGCTTCAGGGGACAGCCCAGGTTGCGTCCGCCCTATCCGGCTGTGGAGGGGCTGTATTCGCGCCCGACCGTCGTCAACAACGTCGAGACGATCGCCTCGCTTCCGGGGATTCTCACCTGGGGGACCGATTGGTTCAGGTCTTGGGGGACGAAGGCTTCGCCGGGCCACGCCCTGTTCTCGGTGTCGGGGCACGTCTCGAAGCCGGGGCAGTACGAGGCCCCCCTCGGGATCACCCTGAGGGAGCTGATCAAGGCGGCCGGGGGCATGAGGCCGGGCCACCAGCTCAAGTTCTGGACCCCCGGAGGGGCGTCGTCGGAGATTCTCACGGCCAAGCACCTGGACGTTCCCCTCGACTACGAGGCCGTCGACGAGGCCGGATCCTCGTTGGGAACGCGCGGGGTCCAGGTGTTCGATGAGACCACCTGCGTCGTCCGGGCCGTCTCTCGATGGATCGACTTCTACCGACACGAGTCGTGCGGAAAGTGCACTCCCTGCCGGGAGGGTACGTCGTGGCTTTCCGACGCGCTTCGGAGGATCGAGCGGGGGAAGGGAACCAAGGCCGATGTCGACCGGCTCGTGACGACCTGCGAGTCCATCCGGGGCAGGAGCCTATGCGCCCTCGGGGATGGCGCGACCATGACCGTCGTCTCGTCGATCGAGCGATTCGAATCCGAGTACCGGGCCCACCTCAGGGGACGCGGTTGCCCCTTCGATCCACGGGAGACCATGTATCTCCCGTCGGCTGCGGGGAAGGGGGGCGCATGACGGCGAAGGATCAGGGCGAGACCCCCACGGTGACGGCCACCATCGACGGCGTTCAGGTCACCGTCCCCCAGGGAACCCTCATCATCCGGGCCGCCGAGTCCATCGGCATCGAAATTCCCCGGTTCTGCGACCATCCGCTTCTCGAACCGGCCGGGGCCTGCCGTCAATGCCTCGTGGAGGTGCTCGAGCCGGGCCCCGACGGGAAACTCAGCCCCTTGCCCAAGCCCCAGACTTCATGCTCGCTGGAGTTGAGGGAGGGAATGGTCGTCCGCACCCAGCAAACCTCGAAGGTCGCCGACCGAGCCCAACGCGGCATCATGGAACTCCTCCTCGTCAACCATCCGCTGGACTGCCCGGTCTGCGACAAGGGCGGGGAGTGCCCCCTCCAGGACCAGGCGATGGCCCACGGGGGCGCCGAGAGCGAGTTCAAGGAGGCCAAGCGGACCTTCGACAAGCCCCTCGCCCTGTCGAGCGCGATCCTCCTCGATCGCGAAAGGTGCATCCTCTGTCAACGGTGCACCCGATTCAGCGACCAGATCTCGGGAGATCCCTTCATCGAGCTTCAGGAGCGGGGCGCCCGGTCCCAGGTGGGGACGTTCGACCCTGACGTCCTGGGGTTCGACGGCGACGCGGTGATGGGCCTGGCGGCGGAGGACGAGTCCGGCCGCCCGTTCTCGTCATACTTCTCCGGCAACACCATCCAGATCTGCCCGGTCGGGGCCCTGACCTCGACCGGATACCGGTTCCGATCCCGGCCGTTCGACCTCGTGTCTTCCCCGTCGATCGCGGAGCACGACTCCTCCTGCAGCGCGATCCGCATCGACCATCGACGGGGGACGATCCTTCGGCGCCTTTCCGGCGAGGATCCGGACGTCAACGAGGAGTGGATCACCGACAAGGACCGATTCGCCTTCGCCTGGGCGGAGGATCGCCTCACCCGGCCGCTCGTCCGAGAGGGGGACGAGCTTCGGGAGGCAACGTGGCCTGAGGCGCTCGCCCGAGCGGCCGAGGGGCTTCGGGCCGCCGTCGACGGCAATCGTTCCAAGGGGGTCGGGGTCGTCCCGGGAGGCCGGGTCACCCTCGAAGATGCGTACGCCTATCAGAAATTCGCCCGGGTCGTTCTCGGAACGAATGACGTCGACGCTCGAACACGGGTGTCGAGCGACGAGGAACAGGCCTTCGTGGGTGGGGTGGCGGGGACGGGGCTCGGCGTGACCTTCGTCGATCTCGAGGCCGCCCCGACCGTCGCGCTCGTCGGGTTCGAGCCCGAGGACGAGGGCGGAGTCGTGTTCCTGAGGTTACGCAAGGCGCTCGATCGGCAGACGGTCTACGCCTTCGCGCCCTTCCTGTCTTGCGGAACCGCCAAGCTTGGCGCCCTCCTCGTCCCGACGGTTCCGGGTCTCGAGGGGGTGGCCCTGGACGGCGTTCGCCGGGGTTCCGGCGTCGGAGGCGACGCCTTCAGAGGCCTCTCGAAGCCGGGGTCGGTCGTCGTCGTCGGGGAGAGGCTGGCCGGGGTGCCGGGCGCCCTTTCGGCTGCCCTGGAGTTGGCCGAACGGACGGGGGCCAGGGTGGCCTGGATCCCGAGGCGCGCGGGTGAGCGCGGAGCCGTCGAGGCCGGGGCCATTCCCGGATTGCTCCCGAGGGGCTTGTCGATTCAATCCGAGGAGGCGAGGAAGAGGGTCGCCTCCGTCTGGGGGCTGTCCGACCTCCCCGCCCGTCCCGGACGGTCGGCGTACGACATGCTCGGACTTGCGGGGACTGGCGGACTCTCGGCGCTCGTCGTCGGCGGCACCACCGCGTCGGATCTGCCCAAGCCGATGGCGAATGGGATCCGCAAGGCGCCGTTCCTCGTCAGCCTCGAGGTCAAGCGAAGCGACGTCACCGAGCATGCCGACGTGGTCCTGCCCGTTGCCCCGCCGTGGGAGAAACGGGGATCCTTCGTCAACTGGGAGGGGAGGTCGCGGCCCTTTGAGGAGGCCCTTCCCTCGGCCGCCCCCTCGGACCATCGGGTTCTCGACATGCTCGCCCGGGAGATGGGAGTCGACCTCGGGACGTCGACGGTCGAGGCTGTCAGAGAGGAGATGGGGAGGATCGAACCCGATGACGCGCTCAGGCCCGACGCCCCGGCCGTGGCCCGTCCCACCCAAGCCCAGATCGCCAAGCGCGGGAAAACGGTCAGCCTGGCGACATGGCACGCCCTCCTCGATCTGGGGTCGCTCCAAGATGGGGAGCCGCACCTGGCGGGGACGGCGAGGGTCCCCGTCGCACGCGTGAGCCCGGCGTCCGTCCAAGCCTGGGGGCTGAAGGGCAGCGCCATCCGGGTGTCGGGACTCGGCCGGGGGATCGTGTCCCTCCCGCTCGTCGTCACTCCGGGTATGGTCGACGGGGTGGTGTGGTTGCCCACGAACTCTCCGGGGTCGACGGTCGCGCGGACCCTCGGGGTGGCGCATGGCGATACGGTTTCCGTCAAGGGAAGTGAGCAGTGATGGTGAGTCTTCTGAGTATCGCGGGCCTGGCCCCCTCTCCTTCCCCCTCACCATCGCTGGCGGGAGATGCCCCACCGGAGGGTTTCGTCCCCTTCGATCAGCAGTTGTACGGCGACTCCATATGGGTCGTCGTCATCAAGGCCGTCCTCCTCCTGATCTTCCTGCTCGTCAGCGTGATCCTGGCCGTCTGGTTCGAGCGGAAGGTCATCTCCCGCATGCAGGAAAGGGTCGGTCCGAACGTCCATGGGCCCTTCGGGCTTTTCCAGCTGATCGGCGACACCATCAAACTCGTCGTCAAGGAGGACGTCAGCGTCAGCAAGGCCAACAAGGTCCTGTACATCGCGGCCCCGATGGTCTCCGTCGTCTGCGCGATGCTCGTCTTCTCCGTCATCCCCATCGGGCCGGCGGTTCGCATCCCCTTCACCGATGACGTCACGCCCATCCAACTCACGGACTTCACCGTCGCGGGCCTATTCGTCTTGGCCTGCTCGGCGATCGGTGTGTACGGCATCGTGCTCGGGGGGTGGGCCTCGGGTTCGACCTATCCGCTCCTCGGAGCCGTCCGTTCCACGGCTCAGGTCATCAGTTATGAACTCGCGATGGGGCTGTCCTTCGTCACCGTGTTCATTCTGTCCTCGTCGATGTACACCCAGGACATCGTCAGCGCCCAGGAGGATCTCTGGTTTGGGGTCGCCCTCCTTCCGGCCTTCCTCCTGTACATCGTCGCGATGGTGGGGGAGACGAATCGCCTGCCCTTCGACCTGCCCGAGGCCGAAGGCGAGCTGGTCGCCGGGTACATGACGGAGTACTCGTCGGTCAAGTTCGCCTGGTACTTCCTCGCCGAGTACATCAACATGCTGAACGTCTCGGCTATCGCGACCACCTTCTTCCTGGGGGGATGGCGGGCGCCCTGGCCTTTGAGCGCCGTCTCGGACGGGGTCCTCAACACCGGCTACTGGCCGATCCTGTGGTTCCTGGCCAAGCTCTGGCTCCTGATGTTCGTCTTTGTGTGGATCCGAGGGTCGCTCATGAGGCTCAGGTACGACCAGTTCATGCGCCTGGGGTGGAAGGTCCTCATCCCCGTGGGTCTTGGATGGATGGCGCTCTGGGGGACGGCGAGGCTCCTGGCCACCAACGACTGGTTACCCCAGTGGGTGCCCGACTTCAGGGCGGCTGCGAGGATAGCGGCGGTGGTCATGATCATCGCCATCATCGTCATCCTCCTGTGGCCGAGGAAACCCGAGGAGGACAGAGGGGGCCGGAAGCGGAAACCGACGGAGATCGACGCCCACGCCGGGGGATTCCCGGTGCCGCCCCGGCCGGGGGAGAAACTGCCCCCGTCCCCGCGATCCGGTCGAACCGTGGAAGCCCACCCGCGGAAGCGAGGAAGCGGTCGACGTGGCTGACGGCCCACCCTTCGTCTCGAACCTGCCGCCCAAGGGGCCGGTGGGCCGATTCTTCGCCCCTGTCGCGGGGTTCGGAGTGACCCTCCGGAACCTCTTCCGCAGGCCGAAGACGGAGCAGTATCCGAGAAAGAAGGTGCCGCCCGCGCCGAGGTATCACGGACGCCACCAACTCAATCGGCACCCCGACGGGCTGGAGAAGTGCATCGGCTGCGAGTTATGCGCCTGGGTCTGTCCGGCGGATGCCATATTCGTCGAGGCGGATTCCAACACCCCCGAGGCTCAGTACTCGCCCGGGGAGAGGTACGGGAGGGTGTACCAGATCAACTATCTGAGGTGCATCTTCTGCGGCCTGTGCATCGAGGCGTGCCCGACGCGGGCCCTGACGATGACGAACGATTACGAGTTGGCGGGGCCGTCGAGGGAAGGGCTGATATTCGAGAAGCACGATCTTCTGGCACCGCTCGAGCCCGGGATGCTACTCCCCCCGCACCCGATGGTGCCCGGAACAACCGAGGCGGACTACTATCGCGGGGAGGTCTCTGAGGCCGTCAGAAAGCAAGTCGAATGGGTACGGGACAACCGTCCCGACGATCCCAGCCTTCCGGAGGTGGCGCATGGGTGAGGATGTGGTCTTCTGGGTCCTGGCGCCACTCATCGGCCTGGCGTCGTTCTCGCTCGTGCTCGCCCGCAAGGTCATGCACGTGGCCGCGGGGATGATCGTCGTCATGCTCGGACTTGCGATGTTCTACTTCGTGCTGGAGGCCCCGTTCCTGGGGATGGTCCAGATCATCGTGTACACGGGCGCGATCATGATGCTCATCCTGTTCGTCCTCATGCTCGTCGGCGTCCGCGAGAAGGAGAGCCTGCAGGAGACCATCAAGGGTCAGAGGTGGATCGCGTTGGCCGGAGT
Organism: uncultured Demequinaceae bacterium; assembly: GCA_964438525.1. GTDB lineage: Bacteria > Actinomycetota > Actinomycetes > Actinomycetales > Demequinaceae > JAFGBM01. Next base: position 22,146 of record CAYTLH010000175.1, read on the forward strand.
CGGCGGCCTCGCCGCCCTGATCATCGTCACGGTACGCGAAGTGTCCCTGGCCGACAGGACGCTTGCCTCGAGGAATACCGGGGGCAACTCGCAGGTCATCGCCGACCTGATCTTCGGAGATTGGGTACTGGTCGTCGAGGTCCTCGCACTCCTGCTCGTCGTCGCCGCCGTCGGGGCGGTCGTCTTGACCCACCTTCCCTCCACCCGGAGGTCTCAATTGAGCGTATCGGACGCCCGCGTGAAGCAACGTCTCAACCCCGTCAACAAACCCATGCCCGGGGTGTACGCCCGCAGGAACGCCCTCGACGTTCCGGCCCTCGGCCCCGATGGTCGGCCCCTGGAGGCCTCCGAATCCAGGGTCCTCAAGGCACGGAAGCGGGGTATCGCCGGGGCTGCGGGGAACGACTCCATGACCCTCGCGTGGAAAATCGTCTTCGCCATCCTCGCGGCGATGGGGCTCGCCGCCTGGGCCATTCTCATCCTATTCGCCCTCCTGCAGGTGGGGCCCGGCGTCGTGAACCCCATGCACCATGTCGTCCTCGCGACGATCCTTTTCTCGATCGGGGCCGCCGCCGTCATGCTTCGCAAGAATGCGATCGTCGCCCTGATGGGGGTCGAGCTCATGCTGAACGCCTCGAACCTCCTCTTCGCGACCTTCGCTCGTTCGCACCAGGATCTGAACGGCCAGGTCCTCGCCCTCCTCGTGATCGTGGTGGCGGCGGCGGAGGTGGTCGTGGGGTTGGCTCTCATCATCGCGATCTTCCGGTCGCGTCAGGGGGTATCGCTCGACGAACCACGGGAGTTGAAGGGCTGACATGCTATCGATGACTTGGCTCGCCATCGCCGCACCGCTGGGGGTCGCGGCCATCCTCCTCCTCGGGGGAAGGCGCCTCGACCGTTGGGGGCACTGGCTCGCCGTCGCGGGGTCCTCCACGAGCGCGATCGTCGGGATCGGGGTCCTCGTAGAACTGCTGTCCCGACCCCAGGAGGACCGGGCCTTTACCCAGCACCTGTTCGATTGGATTCCGGGCGGGGATCTTCAGGTGGACGCCGGGTTGCTCGTGGACCCGCTGTCGGTCTCGTTCCTTCTGCTCGTCGGCATCGTCGGGACGCTCATCCACGTCTATTCCGTCGAATACATGGCGGGGGACCCCAGGCGCCGAACCTTCTTCGCCTATCTCAACCTCTTTGTCGCGGCGATGCTTCTCCTCGTGTTGGCCGACTCGTTCCTCCTCCTGTTCGTGGGCTGGGAGGGGGTTGGGCTGGCCTCCTACCTGTTGATCGGCTTCTGGAACCAGAATCCTCCCTTCGCATCCGCCGCCAACAAGGCCTTCGTCACCAATCGCATCGGGGACGTCGGCTTGGTCGTCGCCCTTGGCTTGATGTTCGCCCACGCGGGATCGGTGGATTTCGACGGGGTCTTCGCGGCCGCGCCGGGATTGTCGGAGGGCGTCCTCACCGCCATCGGCCTCATGCTCCTGTTAGCCGCGTGCGGGAAGTCCGCCCAGTTTCCCCTGCAGTCGTGGCTCGGGGATGCGATGGCCGGCCCGACGCCAGTCTCCGCCCTGATTCACGCCGCGACTATGGTGACGGCGGGCGTTTACCTGGTCGTCCGCTCCGGCCCCATCTACGCCGGCTCGCCCACGGCCCTCCTGGTCGTGGCCATCGTCGGCGCCATCACCCTGCTGTTCGGGGCGGTCGTCGGGATGGCGAAGGACGACATCAAACGGGTGCTCGCGGCCTCGACCATCTCCCAGATCGGATACATGATGCTCGCCGCGGGCCTCGGGCCGGTGGGGTTCGTTTTCGCGATCCTCCACCTCCTCACCCATGGGTTCTTCAAGGCGGGCCTGTTCCTCGGGGCCGGCGCCGTCATGCACGGCATGGACGACGAGGTGGACATACGTCGATTCGGGGGGTTGTCCGGATTCATGAAGATCACCTGGGCGACGGTGGGAATGGGTTGGCTCGCGATCCTCGGAGTGCCGCCGTTCTCCGGATTCTGGTCGAAGGACAAGATCATCGAGGTCGCTTTCGTCGGGGAGGGAATCAAGCCGTGGGTTCTCGGGGGGGCCGCCCTGATCGGGGCGGGGCTCACGGCCTTCTACATGTCGCGACTCTTCTTCATGACCTTCCATGGGGGCAGGCGGTGGGCCAAGGGCCAGCATCCGCGCGAGGCCACGGCCCTCATGACCGTCCCCATGATCATCCTCGCGATCGGATCGGCCGCCCTCGGCTTCGTCCTGGCCGTCGGGGATTCCTTCGCGGGCTTCCTCGAGCCCGTGACCGGGATCGCCGAACACGCCGACCCGGTGGTGGCGGCCCCCATCGTGATGTCCTTGACCCTCGTGCTCGTCGCGCTCGGCATCTACCTTGCCTATCGCCTGTACTTGACCCGACCGGTGCCTGAGGTCGCCCCACCGGCCCCCTTCGTCGTCGAGGCCGCGCGCAAGGACCTGTACCAGGATGCGGTGAACTCCGTCCTCCTTCAGTATCCCGGGCGATTGCTGACCCGGACCCTCGTGTTCGCCGACGCCAAGGGTGTCGATGGCGCGGTCACGGGGATCTCCAAGGGAGCGGTCGGCCTCGGAGAGCTCGCGCGTCGCCTCCAGTCGGGCCGGGTGAGGTCATACGCCGCGGTCATGCTCCTCGGCGTGGTTCTGCTGCTGGCGATCGCCGTGAGGGGGTGGTGGTGATGTTCCCCTACCTTTCCATCCTCATCGCCCTACCCGCCGTCGGGGCCATCCTCGTCAAGGCCGCCGGGTCGAGGTCGTGGGTGAGGGCCCTGGCGCTGGGGTTCGCCCTCGCGGAGGCGGCCCTCGCCGTGGCGATGGCGATCGAGTTCAATCCGGATCTGGCCGGACGGCCGCAGTTCGAGGAATGCCGCTCGTGGATTCCGGACATCGGGTTGAGCTGGGCGCTCGGGGTCACCGGCCTCGGCCTGGTCCTGGTGCTCCTCGCCGTCGTGCTCACCCCGATCGTCATCTGCGCGGGGTTCAAGGAGGACGCCGCCCCGGTCCAGGCGGCCAACTACCTCTCCCTCATCCTCTTCCTCGAGAGCTTCATGGTCGGGGTGTTCGTCGCCCGAGACCTCCTGCTGTTCTACATCCTCTTCGAGGCGATGCTCATTCCGCTGTACTTCCTGATCGGGCTGTTCGGCGGGGAGCAGCGCCGGTACGCGGCCGTCAAGTTCCTGATCTACTCCCTCGTCGGAGGCCTCGTCATGCTCGCGGCCGTCATCGCCCTCTACGTCGCGGGCCCCGGAGGCGGACAGGGCTTCCTGATCGACAACCTGACCGGTCTGGGGTTGGAGCCGACGGCGGAAAGGCTGATGTTCCTGGGGTTCTTCTTCGCCTTCGCCATCAAGGCTCCCCTGGTCCCCGTCCACACGTGGCTTCCCACCGTCGCCCAGACCGCCCGTCCCGGGACCACGACCCTGATGGTGTCCGTGCTCGACAAGGTCGGAACCTTCGGGATGCTCACCCTCTGCCTCCCGCTCTTCCCCCGGGCCGCCGACTGGGCCGCCCCTGTCATCATCGTCCTCGCCGTGGTCTCCGTCATCTACGGGGCGCTGCTGGCCATCGGCCAGCAGGACCTCCTGCGGCTGATCGCCTACGCCTCGGTGTCCCATTTCGGGCTGATGATTCTTGGGATCTTCGCGTTCAGGCAGACGGCGGCCGAGGGAGCGGCCCTGTACATGCTCGCCCACGGCCTGTCGACGGCGGCGCTCTTCCTGCTCGTGGGTTTCCTGGCGGCGCGCAAGGGGAGCGTCGACCTCCGGGATTTCGGGGGACTCCAGCGGGTCACGCCGGTCTTGGCGGGATCGTTCCTCTTGGCCGGGCTCTCCGCCCTCGCCCTGCCGGGCCTCGCTCCATTCGTGCCGGAGATCATGGTGCTCGTCGGGTCGTTCGAGGTCGCCCGGGCCGCCGTCGTGGTGGCGGCCACCGGCGCGGTCCTCGCGGCGCTGTACATTCTCCTCGCCTACCAGAAGGTCTTCACAGGACCCTCCCCGAGCGGCCGGGCGGCCGAGGTGCCTGACCTCTCTTGGCGGGAGAAGGCCGCCGTCGGGCCCCTGCTGGCCCTTCTGCTCTTGCTGGGGTTCCTACCGGGCCTCGCCCTGGACGTGCTCCGTGACCCGGTCCAGGAGGCCATCGCCCCCGTCGTCGACCTCACCCAGGAGGTGTCGGAGTGATTTTCGAGAGCCCGATCATCGAATGGGCCCCCCTCGCGCCCATCCTCATCGTCTTCGGGGCCGC
>CAYTLH010000176.1:0-2713 GCA_964438525.1 uncultured Demequinaceae bacterium
GCGACGGCCGCCGCGCCGGAAGCATCGGGGCGGTACATGAGGAACACCGGCTCGTCGTGCGCCCCCAGCACCTCGATGTGCCTCGTCCGGTCGTTCTCCTTGTCCGGACGGGTGTGCTCATGGACGGCGATCGCGCCGCGACGGTACTCCTCTACGCTGGCGCAGCCGACCACCCCGGTCTGGACCGCGTCCCCCATCCGCTGGCGGTACACCAGCAGACCCGGCTTCTCGTCCCGGACCAGCAGGCCGCGGCCGATGAAGTCCTCGAGCGTCGCCCTGCCCCGGCGGTGAATCTCCTCGGGCTCCGCACTCGCTTCGGGGTCCAAGCCGACCTCGGGGCGGGAGATGCGGATGAAGCTGTCCGGATTCTTCGACGCCAGGGCCCGGGCCTCGGCGGTGCTCACCACATCGTAGGGCGGCGCGGCCACCCGGCTGGCCAAGTCTCGGGGCGGACGGAGGGCGTGGAAGGGTCGGATCGTGGTCACCCGCCAATCCTTCCATGCCTTTCGCAAGGAAGCGCTCGCGCCCTAGGATCAGGGCATGAAAGCAAACACACCGGAAGAGCGGGCGAAGAAGCGCGCCGACGAGTACGTCGGGCTGATATGGCACATCGCGGCTTTCGTCATCGTCAACGCGTTCTTGTACTTCCTGGATTGGCGCAACGACCACCGGATTGGCTGGGCCTACTGGACGACCATTCCCTGGGGCATCGGACTCACCTTCCACATATTCGCCTATGCCATCGGCGATCGTGTTCAGGAACGCGCCTACGAGCGCTTCCTTGCTCAGGAGAAGGCGAAGCAGAAGGGAAACCGGAGCAAATAAATACACGGGGACGCCATTCGCTTCGTCTTCCCTTCCGGTTGCGGGGCGCCAGGCCCAGCCTTAGGCTCGCAACATCCCCCCGACAGGGGGGACGGCCGAGTGTCGGCCAATAGGGAGGGCGGGCATGTCCAACGATGAACCCGAGTACTTCAAGACTCTTGAAGACGGCAATCGCACCTACGAGATGTACTTCGAGGACGATGCCGAGAAAGCCAAGACTTGGCTCCTGACCAAGACCGTCACCAAACCGCTGTACTACGTGACGGTGAAAACGGAACGAGGTACCTGGGGCGTGGACAAGGAGGGCCTGTACCTGACCGATCTGCTCGACTTCCAGAGTGATCTCTCACTCGCCACCGCCAAGGGCTCGATCGTCGGGATTCCGTCGATGTTCAACATTGGGATGGCAGCACGGGGCGCGGCCGACAACTTCGTTGTCGAAGTCGAGTGCGGAGTCAAGGGCTGTGGCCATCAATGGTACGACGGCCTTCGCTACCAGGACACAACCGTGGTCCGGTGCCCCAAGTGCGACACCTACTGCACGATCGACAGCCGCAGCATCAACTACGTCGGGGCTTAAGGCCGCTTCAACTCGAGCAACTCTTCGTGCTGAGGATGAGAAAAAGAACGGCAACCGCCCAATCAGAACTCATGGAAAAACGACGAAAGGAAAGGGATCATGACCACAAGCCCTGCCGTGAGCGCGACATTGAAGAAGATGGAAAGCAGCGATACGACCGCCCGAATGATGGCCATCAGCGAAGCCGGTACTCTCCTCGTCCGGGGTGAGGAAGGCGCGCTGGAACCGTTCATCGCCGCAGCCAAGGATGACGACATGATGGTCCGAATGACCGCTCTCAATCTTCTCTCCCGCATGACCAGCGATCCATCGATGAAACCCGTGGTCATAAGCGCTGTCTCTGCCGAGGGTAACGATTCGCCATTTGTGGAAGCGATCAAGACCATCGCCGAGAGCGGGGCGATGGAAGCCGATGATGCGCAAGCCATCCTGACGCACATCGGTACCTAGATTCCCAGTTCGATAGCGAGGCGGATGAGTCGGCCGATACGCCGGGTTCTGTCGCCGCGTTGCCGCCGCAGTCTGTCTACGACGGAAAACGGTCGTGCGTCACTCGTGGCACCCGTGTGAACAGCGCCGCCGCGACTGCGACGAGGATGGGCACTCCGATACACGCCAAGGCGATGCTCAACCATGGCGGCGCTGGCGCCCCTTCGACGATCCGATGCGCGTCTACCCACATCCATGCCAGTCCGCACGCGATCCCGATGAACGTGGCGACTGACACGAGAATCGCGCCCTGCCAAGCCGCGACAATACGCGTGAGGCGAGGCGACGCGCCGAGGGACGCCAGGGTGAAATCGTCCCTCCTCGCGTCGACGCGCGCGAGCCCGAGTGCGATACCCGTGCACCCGGCGACGAGAGCGAGGACGCAGCCGACAATGACTCCCAGAAACAGGGGCGACACGAGAGGCATCACCCCGCGCCCGACCCTGACGTAACCGGCGCCTCCCGTCAACTGCCTCAGGGCCACGTTGAGTTGCGCCTGCTGATTCGCGGTGATCGGTTCGGGCGGGTTCACGAGAAAGTAGCCCGGGGCGACCGTCCAGCCGACGCTCGCCGCCACCTCGGGGGACATGATCGCCTCGTATTGCCACCATGCAGGCGCACCCCCCGCGAACACGGCGGGCAGGCGCATCGTTCGGGCCGGCGCCTCGCCTTCTCCCGCGTAGTTCCCCACGGAGTAGTCCCACAAGCCGATCTCGACGTCCCCGTCGCGTATCAGCTTCTCGGTGAACACGACGACCTCGCCCTGGGCGAGCGCATCACGGACCTCGGTCGACGGTTCGCCGCCGAGGAGGAACGCGA
>CAYTLH010000177.1:0-4573 GCA_964438525.1 uncultured Demequinaceae bacterium
AGATGTTCCGCGATCGCAGCGGACGTGGCGGCTGCGAGCTCGGAGGGTTTGAGGACGGCGGTGTTCCCCGCGCCGAGAGCGCCCACGAGCGGCGAGAGCATCAGCTGCACCGGGTAGTTCCAGGGCCCCACGATCAGCACGGTGCCGAGCGGTTCCCGCCAGATGCGGCTCTTGCCCGGCAGGTTGGGCAGGCTGGTCAGCACCTCGATCTCGTAGTCGGTGTGGTTGCGGGAGACCCACTCGTCGTCAGAACGCAGGACCTCGGAGGCGGCGAGCATACCCCGAAGCTCGACCGCGTCGTCGACGACCTCGTCGTCCGTGATCCTGGTGATGGTCACGTCCTCCGTCGACCCGTCCTCCAGGTACCGGCCGTCGAGACCCCGGTAGTACTGGTTCCGGGTCGTCGTCCCCTCGGACCCGTCCCCGGCGTAGCTTTCCACGATCTCGTAGCCGCGGAAGACGTTCCAGTTCTGCTCGCCCTGGCCGCGGGCGTACAGGATGGAGTCCGGGTAGTCCCACGCCGGGTCGCCGACGTAGTCGTAGTGGTATTCCATCTGCGGGGTTCCGGCGACGACGTCGGTCAGCGTGACGCCGTCGACGACGTACTTGTGGAACAGGGCCTCCGTCTCGCCTATCTTCACCGGGAAACACAGGTTGGTGTTGCCGTCCCAGCCGTCCGGGAAGGCCCCGCTATACCAGGTGGAGTACCCGGCGTCGTCCGCGCCCGTCATCGGGCACACGCCGATGGCGGTATCCGTCGAGTACTCGACCTCGATCAGGCCACCCATGTCGGTCAGGACGCTCGACATCCGCATCCGGTCCAGCGACCGCTGGGGGCCGTCGTCGTTGATGTCCTCCCAGTCGACCCGGTTGTTCAGCCTCACGCCCGTGAACTTCGTCAGGTACGTCTGCTTGCCGTCGCCGTCCAGCCGGATCCAGTCGCCGTTCGCCGCTGAGGAGTATTGCCATGTGCCGTCGGCGTTTTGCGTGAACACGTCGGTTCTGTCGTCGCCGTCGAAGTCCCCGAATCGGAGATCCTCAAGAGGAGTATTACTCGTCCCGAGATCGATCCACGTTGAGTGACCGTCGTACAGGTACTTCCAGATGTCGTAGGCATTCTTGTGGAAGACATCGGTCTTGCCGTCGCCGTTGAAATCCCCCAACCGCTGATCCGCCAATGGGACCCCGGTTGTCGCAAACCAGATCCATGTGTCGTGACCTTCATACAAGTACCCGCAGTTTCCAGTCGATGGCTGGTAATGGAAGACATCGGTCTTGCCATCGCCGTTGAAATCCCCGAACCGCAAATCGGCCAACGGCACTCCAGTCACAGCGATGTTGGCGTAAACCGAAGTCCCTCCGGAGGAGTACTTCAATTGTGTCGAGGCGGACGTGAAGACATCGGCGTATCCGTCGCCGTTGAAGTCGCCGAGCCTCAAATCCGACATCGGTGTGGTCTTGTCCCCGTCCCAAAGGTCAACCCAGTCCCCATACCCCCCTGGGGAGTACATCCAACTGCCGTCGGTGTCCTTGGCGAACACGTCGGTCGTGCCGTCGCCGTCGAAGTCTCCGAATCTGAGGTCCGAGAGTTCGAGGTCGGGTTCGAGCCTGAGGTTGATAGCGCCGCCGGCGCCTCCGGGCCAGTACTTCCATCGGCCGTCGTCGGCACGGTGGAAGATGTCGTCCACGCCGTCGCCGTCGAAGTCCCCGACCGCGAGATCGTCGAGGTCGACGTTCCGGGGGGCGCCATGCCCGTAGGTGTAGTACGAGTCGAACCAGAGCGACCTAGCCGAGCCGTCGTCTGTGTTCGGGTAGGCGGTGATGATCTGGTTCGTGTCGACGGGGACCCAGTCGTTACCCTCGCCGGGGACGACGTCGGCGGTGTCCCACACGTATGTGTTGATCTGGTCGAGCCGCTTGGCCGTGAAGAACGCCGGCGTGTTCTGGGCGCTCGTGCACGTCCCATCGCAGATGAGATCCACGGGCACGTCCGGGAACGACGTCGCGTTCGACGGCGTCAGGTCCGGGCACGTCGGAGGGGTGCTCAAGCCCCTCGTGTCGACGTAGTTCGAGGTCTCCAGGCATCGGCCGACGAGGCCGAACTCGACCTTCGCCTCCGGGTCGCCCGTCACGCCGTCCTCCAGGCCCGCCCACACCAGGCCGTATTCGATCCGGTCGGGGTTGAGGGCCCGGGTGTAGTCCTGGGAGTCGGAGGTCACCCCGTTGACGGCGTACCGGTTGATCTCCGGGGTGTAGTAGTACGCGATGGCGTTGTCGTTGGAGTCGACCTCGATGTCGAGCATCCACCGGTATCCCTGGACGCAGTAGTCCTCCGGGTCCTCGCCGCAGCGCGGCTCGCCCGGGTCGTCCCCGAACACCGGCATGGTCGCGACCGAGTTCGTCGCCGGACCCTCGTCGCCAATGTGCCCATAGCCGAAGTAGTACGTCGATCCGTCCGGGGTCTGCACCTCGAAGTATTCGCCGGCGTCGCCCTCGGGCCCGCCGTCGCCGTTATCGGCCCCGGTGTGCCGGGTGACCCGCCACCCGATCTCCGTCGACGTCCGGTAGCGGTTGTCGCCGTCCCAGATCAGGTCGTACGTCGCCCCGTTGAGGCTCACCAGGTAGGCGGCCTGATCCGGTAGGCCTCCGTAGGGCGAATACCAGCACTTGTCGTTCCAGGTGGAGTGCCCGTCGTCGCTGCACGGCTTGTACAGCCGTTCGATGTAGGAGGTCGGCGACGCCCACCCCTCGCCCAAGAGCGAGGTCTGCCCATTCGTAGCGAGCGTCTTCCCGTCCGTGCTCGCCGAGTTGTAGCCCAGGCTTATCGACGGCACCGGACCGGCGGTCGCCGGGGGCACCTCGATCGGGATCGAATACGTGAACGCCCCGGACTGCTCGTTGACCGCCCACGATCCGGTCGCGGACAGGTCGGTCGCCGCGAAGGAACCGGATTGGCCCGACGCGCCCGACACGGCGGCGATGATCGTACCCCCGGAGGAGGTGGCGAACCTCAGGCCTTTGGATTCGGCGAGGGAGGCCGCGAGCGCGGCCGATCCGCCCCCACGGGTGGTGGAGACGGAGTATCCGCCCGCCTCTGGCACGCCCATGGCGTCCGCGGGGGCGTACACCCGGAGGATGCCGTCCTCGGTTCGCCGGGTCTCGAGCGGCACGCCCATCAGGCAGTCGGGGTTCTGGGGATCGGTCAGGGCACACTCGGGGAGGACGACGAACTGGATCCGGTCCCCGTAGTCACCCCCGAAGGCGTGGGCGAAACCGGACGTGTCGAACGCGACCTCGACCCACTGGGCCTCCCCGTCGATCGATAAGGTCTCCAGGTCGGCGGCGAAGGCGGAGCCGGGGATGAAATCGTCCGTGAGCCCCGGGGTGACCTCGACGGCGAGCAGGTCGCCCTCGACGGCCCTGGGGAACTCCCCGGCTACCAGGTCCGGCCGGCCAGACAATCCCTCTACCCCGGCGAGGGCATCCTCGCCGTACGCGGACCCGATCAGGTCGGTCAGCGTCGGCTCCCCGGCGCCCACGACGATGCTCAGCGGGTCCTTCCGCCCCTCGGCGACGGCCTTGTCGAGGGCTGTGCCGCTCCCGACCTCGATGATCTCCGACGTCGCCTTCGGCACCTCGACGGCCTCGGGCCCGGACACCTCGGCGCGGGCCTCCAACTCCTCCAGATCCCCAAGCTCGATAGCCCGGGACGGGACGGAATAGGCGGGGTCGTTCTCGATGCCGTCGCCCAAGAGGACGTCGGAATCGTCCGACAGGTCGCCCGGGTACTCGTCCGCGGGTTCTTCCGCGAACGGACCCATCGAAGGCTCAGGGGAAGGCTCGGGTGAGGCCTCAGGCGACGGGCTGGCCGACGGGCTGGGCGACGCGCTCGGCGACTCACTCGGAGACGGGGACGGGGCGACCGCGAACGCGGACTGGGACGTGATCCCCAGGGCGATGGCACACAGGGCCGTGATCGCCGTCATCCACCACGACCGGGCCCTGGTGCGGGCCCGAATTGTCGTCGACGCTGTCATCACGCCACCCCCGTCTCGTCGTCGTCATCGGCGGGCAAGTCCCGAGGGCCGTCCGTCGCCGGGCCGGTGAATGTATACGTCGGCGTCGTCGGATCGCCCTCCAGCCTGTCGTCCGACGCCCACACCGTGATCGAATAGTCGACGTTCGAGGCGAGCACGTACGGCAGGGTCGCCGTCGACGTTCCCCCGCTCGACACCTTCGTCCCGGGCAGGCTGTCGACGATGACGATTCCGTCCTGTTTGACCGTGAAGAAGGCCTGCACTTGATCCCCGTCCGCGTCCGAGACGACCGCCGATACCTCCGGCCGGGCAACCGACGAGGTCCGGTTCTCCGTCAATGCCAAACCATCCACCTTGATCGACGACGACGCCGGGGCGCTGGGTGCGCGGTTGTACACGTAGTTGATGTGCGGCTTCAACCCGCTCGAACTCTCCAGCGAATAGAACCGCTTCCAATAGTGGACGGTAGTGAAACTGGTCGTCAGATAGATCCCTTGCGTGTCCTCCGGACGATGCACCCACGCCTGAGCGAACTG
>CAYTLH010000178.1:0-3587 GCA_964438525.1 uncultured Demequinaceae bacterium
GTGCTCAGAAGGTTGCCGATCGGGTCGTAGGCGAACGTCGTCGTCCGGCACGCCGGGTCGGTCTCGGTCGCGAGGCGATGCTCCCGGTCGTAGGTGAACGCCGTGACCCCGCCGGCCGTGTTGGTCGTCGTGCTGGTCCGCCCGAGCGCGTCGTACGTCGCGGTCTCGACGTGTCCGAGGGCGTCGGTGACCGAGATGAGCCGGGTCCCTTTGTCATAGGCGAACTCGGTACGGTGCCCCAAGGCGTCGATCGACGCCGTGACCAGGCCGCGGGCGTCGTACTCCACCGACGACTGCGCGCCGCCGGGTTCGGTGATCGAGACCAGCCGCCCCACCGGGTCGTAGGAGTACGACGTCACCCGTCCGAGAGGATCGGTGATGCTCGATTGGCGGCCGTATGGGTCGTACGCGACGGCGGTGTCCCCGCCGAGGGCGTCCGTGTACCCGGCCAGCCTGCCGTGCTGGTCGTAGTGCTGGGTGGTCGAACCGCCTGTGGCGTCGGTGACCGTCACGACGTTCGAGCGCACGTCGTAGGTGAAGGTGCTTGGGTATTCCGTTCCTCCCACGCCTCCGACATGCCCCCGGACGTCCTTGACGGCGGTCACCCTGCCGAGGTTGTCGTACTCGAACCGGGTCAGCACCCCGCCCCCGGTCAGGACGGACGTGACATTGCCGTGGGTGTCGACTTCTCGGGTCTCGGAGTACGAGCCCGGGCCCGCGATGCCGGTCAGGAATCCTTGCTGGTCGTAGGTGTAGTCGACGACGGCCCCGTCGATCCACGACTCGCTCACAAGGTTGCCGTGGTCGTCGTAGGCGTAGGCGACGGTGGTCTCGAGGTCGTCGTTGACTTGGCTGAGGAGCCGCCCCTGGGGGTCGTAGTACCACCGGAGGGTGGTCCCCGAGGCATCGGTCGCCGAGGTCTTGTTGCCGCGTTCGTCATACGTGAAGGTGGTCGTCGATCCGAACTGGTTCGTGATGGTCGCGGGCTGATTGGTCGGGGCGTAGGTGAAGGAGACCGTCCCCTCGTAGTCTTGGCCGACGCCCGTCGTCACCGACACCGGAAGGTTGTCTTCGTAGACTTCTTGCGTCACGAGGCCGGCGGGATCGGTGATCGTCGTCGAGTCGGAACCGTAGGAGAACGTGGTGATCCCTCGGCCGGGCTCGTCCTGTGCGGTCACCCGCCCCGAGGCGTCGTAGGTGTTGGTCAACACCGTGCCGATGGGGGAGGTCACCGAGGTCACCCGGTGCTCCGGGTCGTAGCCGTACGTCGTGACCGACCCTCCGACGTCCGTGAAGGACGCCAGATTCCCTTGGGCGTCGTACGAGTAGGAGGCCTCTCGTCCCGAGTGGTCGGCGACCGAGATGATGCGGTCACCGGACCACGTGATGTCGATCCACCTCCCGAAGGGGTCGGAGACCGTCTCGAGCCGCCCCTGGGCGTCGTAGTCGAGGGTCGCTTGGTTGCCGTTTGCGTCCCGGATCGAGGTCAACCGTCCGAGCGCGTCGAAGACGAGGGTCTCGCCGACGTCCCGACGGAACTCGAACGTGCCATCGGGGAGGGGAATGAGATCCGCGAAGACCCGGGTCGGGGCGTCGTAGGCCTTGCCCGGATATCCGTGGAAGCGGACCTGGGAGCCGTTCTCCTGCACCACGGCGATCTCGCCCGCCTCGGCGAGCGTCGGTCCGTCGATCGGCACGAGCCGGGCGCCGTAGTTGTGGGTCCACCCGTACCCCATCGGGCCGTCGACGTCCGCGGCAAGTGAGGAATACGTGCGCGTCCACATGATCGGAGGGCCGCCGCAGGGGACCGCGAGGTCGCGATCCTGCTCGGTGAATTCGCCGGTGACGGCGTTCACCGGGTCGGCGTACATCGCGGCGCTGCAGGCCTCCGTCGGGATGGGTCCCCCCTGTTGTTCGTAGCTGCTCGGGCCATTGGTGTTCGGCAGCGTCTTCACCCCGTACGCCGCATTGTGCACCGGCAGCAGGGGGTTGGCGGAGGTGGCGACGAAGGCGATATACGGGACCGGATCGTCCCCGACCAAGGGGATGACGGCGCTGCACTTCTGTTGGTTGAGGCAGAAGCCCAGCAATTGATCCGTGTGCCCGTTGATGATGGATATCCCCGCATCGGGGCCGAAGTTGGTTATCGGGGTGTTGAGCGAGGCCACGATGAGGGGGTTGTCCTCCCACCGGTGGATGTCCTCCGGGAAGGTCGTGATCCTGATCGTCTCGGATCCCAGTGATGGAACCCAGACCGGTGGGGTGCGAAGCCTCCCCGGCACCCCGTACACCATGCTTCCTGAGATCTCCGCATAGACGTATTGGTAATCCCGCGCTGTGTCCGGGCTGCCGCCGATGTTTCCCGCAACGATCTCTCCTTCACCCCTCCGGACCACGCTCAACCCGCTCTCAATGGGGAAGGTGTCACCGGAGGAGGTCACTCCGTAGAGTGCGGCCGTACACGGCTGGTACGTGTAGTCGCATGGTTCGGTGAGGGAGCCTTCGAGCGAGTCGGTCTGGATGGCGGCGCTCCAGAACAGGCCCGAAGGGGTGTTGTACCACTCGTCCAGCACGACCCGACCCGAAGCGGGATGGTCCACCCATCCGGTCGAGCGCTCCACTGTGGGGAGCGTGCCAATACTCCTGCCGTACTTGTCTACCACGCTTCCCGTGACGACGATGTAGGCGGTTTCCTCGGCCAGAGTGTGGCCGGTCAGGGTGCCGGTGTAGGTGAAGGAGGAACTGCCGGGACCGATGGTCTTGCGGTATATCACACCGCCCCCGGTTCCGTTCTGGATCGAGACCTTGAAGCGGGCGTCCGCGGGATAACCCAATTCGGGCGCGTTGACGCCGACCTCGACGGTATAGGCCACGGTGGTGTCGTAGACGGTCTCCTCGACATTGAGGAACTCCACCGAAACCCCGCCCGAGCCCGATGCGTAAGCCCGTTGCGGCGATGCCAGACCGATTACGGGCAGAACGCTGAGGAGCAGGGCGGCCGACACGAGTCCCGTGACACGGGACTTCCATGGCCGCCGATCAGACGTTTTCGTCTCCATCACATGTTCCTTTCCCCCGCGGGAGTGATGGATGGATAGTAGTGGCTTCCAGGCTCTTTGTCTCGGTGAATCCTGTCGGATCGAGGGTTGCGGGAGTCGCTCCTGGATTCAGTCAGCGCCCGGCGCTACCCGGCGCCGGATCCCAGCTTCGCCGCGAGGAAGGCCCGAACGTCGTCCAACTCCTCCTCGCCGACCCCGTGCCCGAGCCCGCGGTAGACCCGCACGGTCGGGATGGTGTGGTCGGTGAGCCAGGCGTCCAGGCGCTCGATCGCCTCCGGCCAGATCATCGCGTCCGCGTCGCCCCGGCCCCAGAACACCGGCGGCCGCGAGCACTTCACCTTGGCGTCGGCCGGCTGCGCCCCGGGCGCGACCAGGCCGGAGAGGACGACGGTCGCGGCCACGCGCCCGGGTCGGGTCCGGAGTAGCTGGAGCGCCATGAGGCCGCCCTGGGAGAATCCGATCGGGACCAGGGGCGCGTCCGGGGGGACGTTCGCCTCGACCCATTCCCAGAGGGCTTCGGTCGCCGTG
>CAYTLH010000179.1:0-5264 GCA_964438525.1 uncultured Demequinaceae bacterium
GCGTACTTCCTCAACTGGAAAACGCTCACCGGAGGGGACCGGGGCGATGTCTCGATCGTCGTGAGTTTCGATGAATGCTACGCGCACATGTTCGGACCACCGAACGACGAAGCATTCAACGGCCACCCTCTCTATGAACGCGGACTCAAGCCGTATAGCTTCGCGAAGATCGAGAACTCGAGTTGGATTCGTGGACTCGAGCGGATGAACTCAGTTCATCCGTATCATCGACCCGAGAGATTCGCGGAACTCATTCACTATGTGTTCGCATTCCACGATTCGACGTTCGAATGCGTAGCACGCGACTACTCATTCGCGGAGTACAAGAAGTCGCCGACAGACGCGCTACTTGCTGCGCTGGCGAAGGTCGACCATCCGGGTCGAATTAAGTTACAGACACCGTGGTTCAATAGGTGACTCGCGTCAAACGTAGGATTCGTTCCGCCACGACCGCCAAGGATTCTCAAGTAGGTGGCAGAGAGAGGCCACACGCCCTGGAGAATTCTCAGTTCTCCCGTGTGGGCGTGCTCAAGTGGAATGGCAACCTACAGTGTTGTAGGACGTCATCCGAGTTGGCCACACGTCACACTGGTTGGCCACAAGTCGGCAAAACGGAGTTGGCGAAAGGATTGGCGGCCGCTCGATGAGCGGCCGTCGCAATCACACATACTGACGTAACGTGACATGCGTCGCCTTCGAACAGCGCGTCGTCGTGCAGGGCCCGCAGGGTCGGCAACGACGCATAGGCAGGAGAAATTGGTCTCAAGGATCGCGATCCTGCCCTAGCCGCCCAGTCACATAACAGGCAGAATGGGCACCACAAGTGGACCGCTCGTCGACAGACACGAGTGACGTGTTTGTCGGCGAGCGTCGGCAAACAGGGTTAGGCGTGACGGTCTCAGGGACCGAACGACCGAGTGTTGCTCGACGATCGAGCAACGTCGGTGGCCTCCGGACTGGTGAACCGTCACCGGAAAGGAACTGGCATGGCGAAGATGGTGGTGTTCTGCGGGTCGGACGGACCCCAGAAAGCCTTCCCCCCCTTCATGTTGGGATCGGGGGCGTTGGCGCTGGACATGGAACTCGTCCTCTTCTTCACGATGGACGGACTCAACATCGTCAAGAAGGGCGGAGCCGAGAAGATCACGCTCAAGGGGGCGGCCAAGACCCTCCCCGAATTCATCGACATGGCGATTCAGGGCGGCGCCAAGCTGATCGCCTGCTCGGCGGCGTTCCCCATCGTCAACTGCACGGAGGCGGATCTCATCGACGGCGTCGAGTGCGGCGGCGTCGCGACCTTCGTGGCGGAGGCCCAGGAGGCCGACGTCGTCCTCACGTTCTAGGCCAGGCGACAACACAAGGAGGAAAGATAAAGATGCTGTCGAGCGAAGAACTCAGCAAGGTCACACCGGACAAGGAAATCGACGCCCGAGGCGTGGCATGCCCCGGTCCGCTCCTGGAGGCCAAACGAGGGATGACCGCGGTGCCCGTAGGCGGGGTGATCGCGATCCTGTCGTCCGATGCGAGCACGAACAGCGACCTTCCCCGTTGGGCGGAGAAGGTTGGCCACGAGCACCTGGGGACCATCGAGGAAGCGGGCTTCTGGCGGATCATCGTCAAACGGGGCACGTAGCCGTGTCGGCGAAGGGCGGCACGACCACAACCCAGGCTCCACCCCGGATCCTGGTGTTTTCGACCGCCACCATCTCGGACATCGGCATCGACCTGGCGGGCAGCACGCACCTGCACTACCCGCCGTCGGTCGTCGCCCTGCCCGTGGCGTGCTCGAGCGGGATCCGGCCCGAATGGATCCTGCATGCCCTGGAGAACGGCTTCGACGGGGTGTTCATCGCCGCCGACGGCACCGACTGCCCGTACATTTCCGATTGCACGGACCGGACGGCGAAGATCGCCAGCACGGTCCAAGACCTGATGAGGGAACGGGGGATCCAGCCCGAGCGGGTGAAGATGGCGGCCATCTGCTCCGTGTGTTCGGAGGCCTTCGTCCGGCAGATGCACGCGTTCTCCGGTGCCCTTGCGGCACTCTCGTCGACGAGTGAGAAGGGCTGACGTGGACTACGACGTTGTGGTGATCGGGGGCGGGGTCGCGGGCATGGAATCCGCCCTGAGCCTCGGGGACCTGGGCTACTCGGTCCTCCTGGTCGAGAAGGAGGCCTCCATCGGCGGCAAGATGATCCTCCTGAGCAAGGTTTTCCCCACCCTCGACTGCTGCAGCTGCATCGCCACCCCGAAGATGGCGGCCACGTTCCACCACCCGCAGGTCACGACCCTGACGTCCGCCGAGGTGACCGGAATAGAGAAACTGCCGGACGGGACCTTCCGGGCCAACATCGACAAGAAGGCCACGTACGTGGACCCCGACGCGTGCACCGGGTGTGGGAGCTGCGAGATCGCCTGCACGGTCGCGATCCCCGACCAATTCAACTTCGACATGGTGGCGCGTCGGGCCGCCTACATCCCGTACTCCCAGGCGGTACCCAAGAAGGCGGTCATCGAACGGCTCGGCACGTCGCCCTGCACGTTCGCCTGCCCGGCGGGAATCAAGGCCCACGGGTACGTGTCCCTCGTCCGCAGCGGACTGGTCGAGGAGGCGATGGACCTGATCCTCGAGGACGTCGCCCTTCCCGGGTCCCTGGGGCGCGCCTGCTACGCGCCGTGCGAACGGGCATGCACCCGGGGCGAACTCGAAGGGTCGGTCCCCATCCGCCTGCTCAAGCGATACGCGGCGGACGAATACTACGAGCGGCACCCGGAGCCCAAGCAGGGACCCCCCGAGAAGCGCCGAGAGAAGAAGGTGGCGATCATCGGATCCGGACCGGCCGGCCTGTCCGCCGCCTACGACCTGGCCAAGAAGGGGTATCCGGTGACCATCTTCGAGGCGGACGACCAGGCGGGCGGGATGCTCCGGTATGCAATCCCGCCCTTCCGGCTGCCCAAGGGGGTCGTGGACCGGGACATCAAGAACGTCACGGCCCTCGGGGTCGATATCCGTCTCGGCGAGTCCGTCAAAGATCCGGCGAGCCTGAAGACGAAGGGATTCCAGGCGGTGTTCGTCGCCCTGGGAACCGGGCAGGACCGGACCATGGGCATCGAGGGCGAGGACCTCGACGGGGTGGTCCCGTCGCTCGAATTCCTGCGCGGCGTCAACAAGGGAGACCGTCCCAACCTGAAGGGCAAGCGCGTCCTGGTGGTCGGAGGCGGAAACGTCGCCATCGACTCCGCCCGGGTCGCCCGTCGCCTGGGGGCCGCCAGCGTCACCGTTCAGTACCGGCGGAGCCGGGCGGAGATGCCGGGCTTCGACTGGGAGATCGAGGCCGCGACGGAGGAGGGGATCGAATTCGAGTACCTCAAGGTCCCGGTTCGATTCCACGGGGACAAGGGCACGCTCGCCAAAGTCGAATCGATGGAGATGCAACTCGGCGAGCCGGACGAGTCTGGACGGAAGCGACCGCTTCCGATCGACGGATCGGAGGCCGTTGCCGACGTGGACTATGCGATCGTCGCCATCGGCTTGGTGTCGGCGGACCCCTGTTGCACGGGCGGACCGGACATCGCCGCGGGCGGCCGAATCGCGGCCGACCCGGGAACGCTCCAGACCTCCGTTCCCCATCTCTTTGCCGGGGGAGACGTGGTGACCGGACCCAGTTCGATCACCAAGGCCATCGGCCAGGGCAGGAGGGCCGCCCACTTCATCGACCGTTTCCTGAACGGGGAGGAACTCAGCGTCGCGGACTACGAGAGTCGCCTGCCGGTCGTCGAGAAGGACGAGGTGCTCGCCCGACAGAACGCCTACCGTCATGTTCCCGACGGTGCGCGCGGCACGGAACGTCCGGTCGAAAAGCGGATCCGCGACTTCGACGAGGTGGAGCAGCCCCTCTCCGAGGATGAGGCCAAGGCCGGGGCCAGCAGATGCCTCGACTGCGGCGGATGCTCGGAATGCCACCAGTGCATCGACGTCTGCACCGGAAACGCCATCGACCTCGACGGGCAGCGGGACGAGACGCGATCCGTCATCGCCGGTTCTGTCATCGTGTCCACCGGGTTCAACCTGTTCGAACCGCTGAAGAAGCCTCAGTACGGCTACGGGAGATACCCCAACGTCATCACCGCCATGCAGATGGACCGGCTCTTGTCGCCCACCCGGCCGTACAACTCGGTCCTCCGGCCATCGGACGGGAAGATCCCCGAAAACATCGCCTATATCCTGTGCGCCGGATCCCGCGACTGCCACGTCGGCAACGACCTCTGTTCCCGGGTGTGCTGCATGTACACCGTGAAGCAGGCCCAACTCATCATGGGAGCCTTGCCCCTTGCCGACGTGACGATCTATTACATCGATGTCCGGGCCTTCGGAAAGGGATTCGAGGAGTTCTACCAGCAGACCAGGGCCATGGGAACGAGTTTCGTCAAGGGCAAAGTGGCGGGCGTGACCGGGGCGGACAACGGAAACCTCACCGTCCGCTATGAGGACATCGGCAACGGCCATGTGGTCGAGGCCGAACACGATCTCGTCGTCCTATCCGTGGGAATGCTGCCCAACCAGGATGCGCTGGGCCTGTTCTATGACAGCCAGCTCCAGCCCGACGAGCATGACTACGTTCGAGAGATCGACGAGGACCATAGCCCCGCGCGCACGTCCATGCCCGGGGTATTCGCGGCCGGTTCGACGTCTGCGGTCATGGACATCCCGGACACGATCCTCCATTCGGCCGCGGCCGCCGCACGGGCGGGCGCCTACGTCGAGGGGGTGCGCAAATGAGCAAGCGCGCTATCGGTGTGTACATCTGCTATTGCGGAGGCAACATCTCCGACTACGTCGACTGCGAGAAGGTCCGAGACGTCATCGCCGACGAAGACGGGGTGGCCATCGCCAAGACCACGATGTTCACCTGCTCGGATGCGGCCCAGCAGGAGATCATCGACGACATCCGCTCCCACCCGCTCGACGGAATCGTCGTCGCCTCCTGCTCGCCGACCCTCCACAAGCTGACCTTTCGGGGCGTGGCGGAACGGGCGGGACTCAACCCCTACAAGTACGTTCAGGTGAACCTCCGCGAGCAGTGCTCGTGGGCCCACACGGATGTGCCGAACCTCGCCACCGACAAGGCCATCTCGATGGTTCGGGCGGGAATCGCCAAGGCCCGTCACACCGAGGCTCTCGAGAAGATCAGGGTCGACACGGTTCCCCGGGCCCTCGTGGTCGGAGCGGGGATCGCCGGGCTTCGGGCGGCGTTGGGGCTGTC
>CAYTLH010000180.1:0-15715 GCA_964438525.1 uncultured Demequinaceae bacterium
CGAGATCCACCCCGGCCCACCTGGGCCCCACCCCCCGGATCGACACCCGGCGCCCCCCTGCCGCCTTCTCGTCTCCGCCCCTCCCGCGGTCCAAGGTGATCACCAGATACGACTCGGCGAGCACCTCGGCCAAGCCCTCCCCCCACTCCACCGCCGTGACCGCGTCGTCGACGGATTCATCGAGGTCGAGGTCGTCGAGCTCGGCGAGCGATGACAGGCGATAGGCGTCGACGTGCACGAGGGGAGGGTGTCCGGCCGACGCCCGGTGCACCCTCGCGATGATGAACGTCGGGCTGGTGACCGCCCCCTCGACCTGCAGGCCGTCCCCGAGTCCTTGGACGAGGGTCGTCTTCCCCGCCCCCAGCTCCCCGACCACGAGGACGAGGTCGCCCGCCCGAAGCACGCCGGACAGGCGCACGCCCAAGGCCCGCGTGGCTTCAGCGTCGGGCAGGGAAACGCTCACAGACGCCCGACCTTGGCACGAAGCGCGCCGAACCTCGTCACGATCTCATAGTCGATGGTGCGGGCGGCGTCGGCCCAGTCCCGGGCCGAGGGGCCGTCCGGGCCGATAATCACGACCTCGTCCCCCGCCTCGGCCTCTGACCCCGGCCCCAAATCGACGACGAACTGGTCCATGCAGACCCGGCCGACCACCGGATGCCTGGCCCCCCCGATGGCCACCTCTGCCCTGTTCCCCGCCGAACGGAACACCCCGTCCGCGTACCCCACCGGGACAAGCCCGAGGACGGTCTCCCGATCGGTGATGTAGTCGTGTCCGTAACTGACCCCTTGCCCGGCCATGACCCGCTTGACCAGGGCTAGGGCCGTCGTCACCCCCATCGCGGGGACGAGGTCGAACCCCTGTCCGTCGGGATCGGGCACAGGGGGGAGGCCGTAGACGGCGATGCCGGGGCGCACGAGGTCGTAGCGCAAATCGGGTCGGGTCAGGGTCGCGGCCGAGTTCGCGAGATGACGAAGTCCCGGATCGATCCCCCGGTCGGTGGCCGCGGCGATCGCCTCCTCGAAGGCTCTGGCCTGTTCGTCAATGATCGGGTGGCCCGGAGCGTCCGCCCAGGCCAGGTGGGACCACAGGCCCGCGACCGCTACTCGTCCCGTGGCGGCCTCACGGGCGACGGCATCCAGGAGGCGAGGATACTCCCCAGCGGTCACCCCCTCGCGACCGAGACCCGTATCGACGCAGATGTGGATTCTCGCCGTCTCGCCCACCTCGGCGGCCCCCCTCGCGATCGCCTCGAGCACCGGCACCGATCCCACCGACAGGTCTATCCCGGCGTCCGTCAACGCCCGGGCCGGGACCTCCGGGCCGTAGAGCCACGCGAGGATCGGTCCAGCATCGTCCGCCGCGCGCAGCGCGAGGGCCTCACCCGGCTGCGCGACGCCGAGCCAGGAGGCTCCCCCCGCGCGGGCGGCCCTCGCCGTCTCGATCAACCCATGTCCGTATCCGTCCCCCTTGACCACCGCCATGACCTCGGCACCCCCCGCCCGCTCGCGCAGGATCTCGACGTTGCGCCGGATCGCGTCGTAGTCCACGGCGATGGTGATCCCTGTCATTCCTCCCCCTCCGCGACGACGACCGCCGATGCCATCCCGGCGTCGTGGGACATGGATAGGTGGAACCGCGTGATCCCCATCTCGGCCGCCCGATCCGCAACCGTCCCCGTGACCACCAGATTCGGGGCCCCGTCGCTCGCCTTCCCGATCTCCGCGTCCTGCCACGACAGACCCTCGGGTGCCCTCAGGGCCTTCGCCAGGGCCTCCTTGGCCGCCCAGCGTGCCGCCAGGCTTGCGTGGCCAAGGTTCCTCTCCACAGGAGTGAACACCCGCTCGAGAAACCCGGGGCTCCTCCGGAGCGCCTCCTCGAAGCGGTCGATCGCGACGACGTCGATGCCGAGCCCAAGGATCACGTTTACTCCACCGTCACAGACTTGGCGAGGTTTCGGGGCTGGTCGACGTCGTACCCCTTGGCCGTGGCCAAGGCGCAGGCGAATATCTGGAGGGGGACCGCGGTGAGCAGCGGAGCGAGGAGGGTCGGCGACTCGGGCACGTAGAACACGTAGTCGGCGTGCCCCTCGGCCTCCTCGTCCCCCTCCTCGGCGACGATGAGGATCCGCGCCCCCCGGGCCTTGACCTCCTCGATGCTCGACAGGACCTTGGCGTGGAGGGATTCCCGGCCCCTCGGGGACGGGAGGATGAAGAAGACGGGTAGGTCCTGCTCGATCAGGGCGATGGGACCGTGCTTGAGTTCCCCCGCGGCGAACCCCTCGGCGTGGATGTATGCCAACTCCTTGAGTTTGAGAGCCCCCTCGAGGGCGATGGGGAAACCCACGTGGCGGCCGAGGAAAAGGACGGTGCGCGCCTCCGCCATCGACCGAGCGATCTCCCGGATCGGCTCGGCTGTGTCGAGGATCAACTGGATCTTGGCGGGCATGGTGTCCAGTTCCTCAAGCTGCTCGGCGATCTCGTCGGGGAACCTGTTGCCCCTCAATTCCGCCAGGTAAAGGCCGAGGAGGTAGGCCGCCGTGATCTGTGCGAGGAACGCCTTGGTCGACGCGACCGCGATCTCGGGCCCCGCCCGGGTGTAGAGGACCGCGTCGGCCTCCCGCGCGATGGTGGACCCCTGGACGTTGACAATCCCGACGACGCTCGCGCCCTGTTGCTGGGCGTGCCGAACCGCCATGATCGTATCCATCGTCTCCCCCGATTGGGAGATGGCCACGACGAGGGTCTTGACCGATACCACGGGGTCCCTGTACCGGAATTCGTGGGCGAGTTCCACCTCCACCGGGATGCGGCACCAGTGCTCGATCACGTACTTGGCGACCATTCCCGCGTAGGACGCGGTCCCGCAGGCGATGATGACGATCTTGTCGATGGCGTTGAGGACACTGTCGTCGATCAAGCCAGAGTCGAGCGCGAGCCTCCCATCCTCATCCATCCGCCCACGGAGGGTGTCGGCTACGGCGGAGGGCTGGTCGTGTATCTCCTTGTCCATGAAGGTGGGGAAGCCTCCCTTCTGGGCCGCCTCGGCATCCCAGTCGATCGAGTACGGTTCGCGGCGGATCTCGTTGCCGTCGACGTCGGTCACCGTGACGGAGTCGGGAGTGATCTCGACGATCTCATCCTGCCCGAGTTCCAGGGCCGTGCGGGTGTGCTCGATGAAGGCGATGACGTCGGAGGCCAGGAAGTTCTCCCCCTTCCCCAAACCGACGACGAGGGGGGAGTTTCGGCGGGCCCCCACGACGGTATGGGGCGATCGCGCGTCGATGGCGAGAAGGGTGAAAGCGCCGTGCAACCTCTTCGCCACGGCACGCATGGCCTCGACCAACGTCAGGCCGGAATCCATCTCCGAGGCGAGGAGGTGGCCCGCCGTCTCCGTATCGGTGTCGGAACTGAATGACACACCCTCGTCCTTGAGTTGAGCGCGAAGAGCCGCGTGGTTCTCGATGATGCCGTTGTGAATGACGGCTATGCGACCCCCGGCCGCCAGATGGGGATGGGCGTTCTCATCCGTCGGCGCCCCATGGGTCGCCCACCGGGTATGGCCGATCGCCGCCGTCCCGGGTGGAAGGGGGTGATCCTCGAGTTCCTTGATGAGGACGGCCAACTTGCCCGCCTTCTTCGCCCTGGCGAGGGAATCGGAGTCCTCCGTCGCCAAGGCGATTCCGGCGGAGTCGTATCCCCGGTACTCGAGCCGGGCCAAACCCGACATGACGACTTCCTGGGGACGGTGATTCGCCTCCCCTGATCCTGCGTAACCAACGATTCCGCACATGGAGTCGAGTCTAGTTGGCCGCTTGGAGCACAATGGGACCGTGAATCAGGCGAGGCTCGCATCAGATGGCCCCTACGTCACCCTGGACCGCTCCGAATGGGCGGGCCTCGCCGGCAAGACTCCCCTGCCCCTCACCGAGGACGATATCGCGAAGGTTCGAGGTCTGGGCGACCCCGTCGACCTCGACGAGGTCGATACCGTCTATCGGCCGCTGTCCCGCCTTCTCGACCTGTACTCGACGGCCGTTGGGGGCCTCCACCGGGCGACCGCCGAGTTCCTGGGCGAGCACGCCTCCAGGACTCCCTTCGTCATCGCGGTCGCCGGTTCCGTCGCGGTCGGGAAATCCACGACCGCTCGCCTGCTCAAGGAACTCATGGCCCGGTGGCCGAGAACCCCGAACGTCTCCCTCGTGACGACGGATGGCTTCCTTTTTTCCAACGACGTGCTTCGCGAGCGCGGTCTTCTCTATCGGAAGGGATTCCCCGAGTCCTACGACCGCGAAGCCCTCCATCGATTCCTCGTCGACGTGAAATCGGGAGCGCCCAAGGCGGTTGTGCCGGTCTACTCCCACCTTCGATATGACATCGTTCCGGGCCAGACGGTGCCGATCGAACAGCCAGACATTCTCATCGTCGAGGGCCTGAACGTCCTCCAGCAGCCCCAGGACGTCGGCTCCGTCGTCGCGGTAAGCGACTACTTCGACGTTTCCCTCTACGTCGATGCCAAGACCCAAGACATCCGGCGGTGGTACATCGACCGATTCCTGTCCTTGAGGAAGACTGCCTTTTCGCACCCCGACTCGTACTTTCACTCCTATGCCACCCTCACCGATGACGAGGCAACCCAGCGGGCGGGGGAGATATGGGACGCGATCAACGCCCCCAACCTCGAACAACACATCGGACCGACCAAGGGACGGGCGACGATCGTACTGAGGAAGGGGCAGGATCACGCCGTCGAGGCCGTAAGCTTGCGCAAGCTCTAGGACGCCGGCTGGGAACTCGGCGACTCGGCCTTGTCCGCGGCCTCCATCTCCTCAAGAGAGGGCAGGCGGGTCGGTTCGAGGCCCAGCCTCGAGAGGGCCTTGTCGACGAGGTAACCCAGGACGATGCCCCCCACCACTCCGACGGAAATCGCCAAGAGCAGGCTGTCGTTGAAAAGGCTCCCAGCGAAGACCCCGAGGACGCAGCCGTAGGTCGCCCACACGCAGGCACCGACGGCATCGATGATCATGAAGCGCTTCCGAGGGAAGCGCAGGGCCCCGGCCGTCAGGTTGACCGCGACCCTCCCGACCGGGATGAAGCGGGCGGCCAGGATGAAGGCGGTCCCCCGATGCTCAAGGGCGTGCTCCGCCCAAGCCACCACAGACCGCCCCTTGGGACCCCGGAGCATGGGGATGCGAGCGGGGTGGACGGCCCGGCCGATGCTGAAGGCAACCTGGTCCCCGCACCACGCCCCAACCGCGGCTGCTATCCAGATTCCCCAAAGGACCGGCGTCTGCTCGACCTTCCACGTGGTCGCGGCCGCGATGACGATCGACTCCGACGGGACCGGGGGAAAGATGCCGTCGACGACGGCCACCGCCCACACGGCGAAATAGATCCAGACGGATGTCGTGAGCGACAGGACGAGGCTCTCGATTTCGGCCCCGAGGCTTGTGCACCAGGACCAGGCATCCCCCAAGGCATCACCGACCGAATCCCACCACCCGGCACGGGTCATGCGATGGCCAGCCTGGATTCGACGAGCGAGGCGAGGACTCCCGCGACTTCCTCCGCCTGGGACTTCGTGGGGGCCTCCACCATCACGCGGACCACCGGTTCCGTCCCCGAGGGCCGGAGGAGGACTCTCCCGTTGTCCCCCAGCAGGCTCCTCATGTCGGAGAGGGCCTCCTCGATCACCGTATCGCTGAAAACGCGGGTCTTGTCGACGTTCGAGACGTTGACGAGCACCTGGGGAAGCCTCTCGATGGACCCCACCTGGTCCCGTAACCTGCCTGTGGACGCCGCGACGATCGACCCGAGGGCCAACGCGGTGAGAAGTCCGTCTCCCGTCGTCGAATACTCCGCCAAGATGATATGGCCCGACTGTTCGCCCCCGAGCGAATATCCAGCCTCCCGCATCGCCTCGAGCACATAGCGATCTCCGACCGCCGTCTCGACGATCTCGATTCCGGCCTCGTGCATGGCCCGGTAAAGACCCAGGTTGCTCATCACGGTCGCGACGAGGGTGTCCCGGTATAGGGCCTTCCCGGCTTTCAGGGTCAGGGCGATCAGGCCCATGATCTGGTCGCCGTCGACTAGGTCTCCGAGGTGGTCGACCGCGAGACATCGGTCGGCGTCCCCGTCGAAGGCCACTCCCATGTCGGCCCCGTGGTCGATCACCGCCGAGGACACGACCTCGATGCTGGTGGATCCCACCCCGTCGTTGATGTTGAGGCCCGTGGGGTCCGCGTGGATGACGGTCACGTCAGCGCCGGCCCCCCGGAACGCCCTCTCCGCCACGGTCGAAGCGGCCCCGTTCGCGCAATCCGCCACGATGCTCAGGCCCTTGAGGGGGGTTTCGTTGTGGGCGAACGCCTTTGCGGCCTCGATGACGTGGTCGACGTACCGGTCGGTCAACTCGGGGCACGTCTCGATCGTCCCGACGCTGTCGCCCGTGGGACGCTGGACATCCCGCCCCAGCCTTTCCTCGATCGCCTCCTCGATGGCGTCCTCGACCTTGTGTCCGCCCCTGGAGAAGAACTTGATTCCGTTGTCCGGCATGGGATTGTGGGAAGCGGAGACGACCACGCCGAAGTCCGCCTCCGTGGCTGCCACGAGGTGGGCCACCCCTGGGGTGGGGATGACTCCGAGATCGCAGACATCGACCCCGGCCGAGGCCATACCCGAGGCCATAGCGTGGGAAAGGAGGGCCCCGGAAATGCGGGTGTCTCGACCGATGATCGCCCGGGGCCGGGACTCAGACACCCCAGATGCAGAAAGGACGTCGGCGGCCGCCATACCGAGGGACAGGGCCAACTCGGGGGTCACGTCGAGGTTCGCGACCCCCCGGACGCCGTCGGTACCGAAGAGTCGCGCCATGCGCGACATGCTACCGCTTGGTGTACTGAGGGGCGCGACGAGCCTTCTTCAGTCCGGCCTTCTTCCGCTCCACGGCCCGGGCGTCCCGGGTGAGGAAGCCCGCCTTCTTCAGGGTCGACCGATTGTGCTCCTCGTCAATGGCGTTCAGGGCACGGGAGATCCCGAGCCTGAGGGCCCCGGCCTGGCCGGATATCCCTCCCCCATCGATTCGGGCGTGGACGTCGAACTTGCCTTCGATGTCGAGGATCGTGAACGGGCTCGAGACCACCTGCTGGTGGACCTTGTTCGGGAAGTACTCCTCGAGGGTCCGGCCATTGATGACCCATGCGCCGTCGCCAGGCACGAGCCGCACTCGGGCGATCGCCTCCTTCCGGCGACCGAGCCCCCTACCTGGGGCGATGGCCGATGCCCCCACACCCCTGACCGCGGCTGTCTCGCTGTGGTACTCCTCGGGGGTCTCCGCATCGAGTCCATCGCCCTCGAGGTCCGTCGTGGTGTCGTCCGTCACTGTCGTGTCCTTCGCTGGTTTGGCCTACTGCGCGACCTGGGAAATGGTGAACGTCTTCGGCTTCTGGGCGGCATGCGGATGGTCGGGCCCGGCGTACACCTTCAACTTGGCCATCTGGGACCTCCCAAGCCGGGTGTGAGGAACCATCCCTCTGACGGCGTCCTCGACGACCCTCGTGGGATCCCTCTTGAGCAGTTCGCCGATCGGCACGCCCTTGAGTCCCCCGATGAACCCCGAATGCCGATACCGGATCTTGTTCGTCGCCTTGGCCCCCGTCAACGCCACCTTGGCGGCGTTGACGACGACGACGTAGTCGCCGCAGTCGAGGTGAGGGGCGAAAGACGGCTTGTGCTTGCCGCGGATGAGGGTGGCCGCCTGGGCGGCGAGTCGGCCGAGGACGACATCGGTGGCGTCGATGACGTGCCAATCGGCGACGACATCCGTCGACTTCGGGGAGTAGGTGCGCACGGTGGCCTTCTTATCGTTCGTGTGAGACGCGCCGACAAGCCGACGCGACGGTCCTTGGGCGGTTCCCTCCGAGATCGTCGACCCCGCGGGTACACGCACAACGACCCCACAGCATACCGTCGCGGGTTGGGATGGGTCAATCCAGGAATCGTCGGGGTAGTGGGTCAGTCTGACTTGGGGGCGTCGAGCTGACGTGCACCCCTAGGTTTGCCGGTGTTGTGAGAGTCTCGATCCCAGCGGCAGCTGGGGAAGGAGATTCACAACGGGAAAGCAGAATCGTCGACACACGTCGGAGCAGGCGATCGGGAAGTTGCGGGACACCGAGGTCTTGTTGGCCAATGGGATGCCGTTGGAACTGGCTTTGAGGAAGCAGGAAATCAGTGGACCGACGTATCACTGGCGGCGGCAGAAGTATGGGTTGATGACGTCAGCAACGCCGATTCTATTAGGATCGTCAATGAGGCCAGCCCTGGATTGGTCGCGATCGTGCCGGATGGCCGCGGAAGCGCCCAGATGAAGACCGGAGGCGTTGCGGTGTCACGCACTGGCGGATTGTCTATTGTGCTCAGGTTGATCGCGGCAGCATCCCTGGGATGGGCTCTCTCTGGCTGCTCCCCAGCGACGACAAGCCCATTGCCGAACTCCGCGCCGACCACGGCCAGCGGCCAGGCCGTCATGCGGACCCCGCTGACAACGGCCATCTTCACGGCCGATCCCTCCGCCCACGTCTTCGGCGACGGGCTATATGTGTACACGTCCCACGACCTAAACACGGACAAGCCGAGCACGAGAGACGGCGATCATTTCGATATGGAGGACTACCACGTCCTGTCGTTCACGGACATGGATTCTTTGCCCGCCGATCTCGGCCAAATCCTGCACGTGAAGGACGTTCCTTGGGCTGAGAAGCAGATGTGGGCCCCGGGCGCCGCCTTCAGGAACGACACCTACTACCTGTACTTTCCCGCTAAGGACAGGCAAGGCATCTTCCGCATCGGAGTGGCCACGAGTGATTCACCAGCCGGGCCGTTCATCGCCCAAAAGGAGCCGATCCCGGGCAGCTTCAGTATCGATCCGGCGGTATTCGTTGACGACGACGGGCAGGCCTATATCTACTTCGGGGGATTGTGGGGCGGGCAACTGGAGAAATGGCAGTCGGGGGCCTACGACGCCGGCGACACCGAGCCGGTCCTAGGGGAGAACGCGCTCGGTCCCAAGGTCGCCAGGCTGTCGGAAGACATGCTGAGCTTCGACGGCTCGGTCGAAGAAGTGGTGATCACCGACGAGAGCGGCCAGCCTTTTACGGCCTCCGATCGCAGCCAGCGGTTCTTCGAGGCCCCCTGGGTCCACAAGTACAACGGCACCTACTACCTCTCGTACTCCACCGGCGACACGCACTACATCGCCTATGCCACGAGCGACAGCCCGATGGGGCCCTTCGTGTTCCGAGGTCACGTGCTGACCCCAGTTTCCGGATGGACGACTCACGGTTCCATCGTCGAGTTCCAGGGGGCGTGGTATCTCTTCTACCACGACACCTCCCTCTCAGACTCGGACCACAAGCGCTGCGCCAAGGTCGCCGTGCTGACCTACAACGCCGACGGCACGATCCAGACCATAGATCCCTGATCGGGCCAAGACATGTATAAGACGGGGAGCGGGTCAGTTTGGCAAGGACGCCTAGGGACAGGTTGTCGGATCAACCGAAGCGTCGAACGCGTCCCTATCGAGGTAAGTAGGCCAAGTGTTGGAGTGGCTAGGCTCCACGCGCTTGCATGAGACCCAACTAGCAGTCTCGATTCACCGCCCGCTACCGGCTCAGACTTCAAACTGACCCGCTACCATCGTCGGGCCCGGGTTGTTTCTGCCCGTGCCGCGAGTTCTCCGTCCTCGGGATAGGTCACCTCCTCGAGGGTCAAGCCGTGAGGCGGGGCGACGGCGATCCTGGACGTTCGAGTGGGGGATTCGGCCACCCCGGCGAGCCAATCCAGATCCCTCCGTCCCTCGCCGACGGCGAGGACCGCCCCGACGAGCGATCGAACCATGGAATGGCAAAAGGCGTCGGCCCTGACCGTCGCGACCACGAGGCCGACATCCGGACCGTCGTCTTCCCGGTTCCAAGAGAACTCCTTGAGGGTGCGGATCGTCGTCGCCCCCTCCCGAGGCCGACAGAAGGCCGCAAAGTCCTTAAGCCCCGTGAGGGTTGCGGATGCCTTGGCCAACAGCTCGACGTCGAGCGGCCTCTTGGCCCACAACACGGATCTGCGGGTCAAGGGATCGCGAGTGCTCAAGCGGTCACTCACCCGATAGGAGTACCGCCGTTCGATCGCGGAGAACCGGGCGTCGAATCCTTCGGGCGCCCGGGCGGCCCTCCAGACGAGGATGTCGTCCGGGAGCACCCTCGCCAGCTTGTCCACGAGGGCCTCCCCCGGGGTTCGGGACGAGCGCCCCGGCAAGGCGGACCAGGAGCGGGTGGGGAGGTCGACGTGAGCCACCTGTCCACGAGCATGCACCCCGGCGTCGGTTCGGCCGGCGACGGTCAACCTGAGACCCGGCCCACGAACGATCCGGGACAGCCCCTCCTCCAGGGCCCCCTGAACGGTCCTGAGTCGCGGTTGGGCGGCCCAGCCGGAGAAGTCCGTCCCGTCGTACGCGAAATCGAGGCGGACCCGGACATCGGTGCTTACCATGGCCCGCCTGACATAGTCCTCGCGCCTACTTGGCGCCCTTCTTGGGTCCGGCGGATTCCGACTTCTTCGCGGCACCCGCCTTCGCGTCCTTCGCCGAGGCCTTCTTCGCCGAGGCCTTCTTCGCGTCCTTCGCCGACGTGTCCTTCGCTTCCTTCTGGCTGGGCTCCGACGAGGACTTAGCGGCTTGTGCGGCCTCCGATACCACGGCCCGCTTCGCACCCTCCCCACCCTCGACCAACTCGATGACGGCCATGGGAGCGTTATCGCCCGGGCGGCTTCCCACCTTGACGATGCGGGTATAGCCGCCCTGGCGCTCGGCGAAGGCGGGGGCGATCTGGGTGAACAAGACGTGGACGACGCCTTTGTCCCTGATGACCCTCATGACCCTCCTGCGAGAGGACAGATCGCCGCGCTTGGCGAGGGTGACCAGCCGTTCGGCATACGGGCGAAGACGACGGGCCTTGGCGAGGGTCGTCGTCACCCGGCCATGCTGGAACAGGCTCTGGGCGAGGTTGGCAAGGATAAACCGCTCGTGTGCGGGCCCGCCACCGAGGCGGGCACCCTTGGTGGGTGAGGGCATGGGATATGACTCCTAGATCTCGTCGTTGCCGGAGAAGTACACGCCCGTCTGAGACGGGTCGTACTCGACCGCGGAGTCCTTGAGGGACAGGCCGAACTCGGCCAGCCTCTCCTTGACCTCCGTGATCGATTTCTGGCCAAAGTTCCTGATATCCATGAGGTCCGCCTCACTCCTGGCGGTCAACTCACCCACGGTGTGGATCCCCTCCCGCTTGAGGCAGTTATACGACCGCTGGGTGAGGTTCAGTTCCTCGATCGGCAGGTTGTACTCCTCCTCTAGCGTGACGTCTGATTCCGGCGGGCCGATCTCGATGCCTTCCGCCTCCTCGTTCAAACCACGAACGAGCGAGAACAGCTCCACGAGGGTGGCACCGGCGGAGGCCAGGGCGTCGCGAGGCGCCATCGACGGCTTCGTCTCGACATCGAGGATGAGCTCGTCGAAGTCGGTTCGCTGAGCCACGCGGGTGGCCTCAACCCGATACGTCACTTTGAGCACGGGGGAGTAGATGGAATCCACGGGAATCTGGCCGATCTCGGCGTCATACTGCTTGTTGAGCGTGGCGGGCACGTAACCGCGCCCCCGCTCCACCGTCAACTCCACCTCGAACTTCGCCTTGGCATTGAGGGTGGCGATGTGCAAATCGGGGTTGTGGATCTCCACCCCCGCTGGTGGGGCGATGTCGGCCGCGGTCACGGCCCCCGCCCCGCTCTTCCTCAGGTACATGATGACCGGTTCCTCGCTCGTCGAAGAGACGACGAGGCCCTTGAGGTTGAGGAGGATCTCGGTAACGTCCTCCTTCACCCCCTCGATGGTGGTGAACTCGTGCAGGACCCCCTCGAAGCGGACGGATGTGACCGCGGCTCCGGGTATGGAGGAGAGGAGCGTCCGGCGAAGGGAGTTCCCCAGGGTGTACCCGAAACCCGGCTCCAGCGGTTTCAGGGAGAATTGGGATCGATTCTCCGAGATGACCTTCTCGGTGAGGGTGGGGCGCTGTGCGATGAGCACGGTGTCTTCCTTTCCGAGCACCCGCTATTTGATGCTCGCTTTGCCCCGGACTCGTGTCCATCCGAGGCGATTATGGAATTGTCAACGGTGTGGGCTAATTACGACGACGCTTGGGAGGGCGGCAGCCGTTATGGGCCTGGGGGGTGACGTCCCGTATGGAGGTGACGTCGAGCCCGGCGGCGGTCAACGAACGGATAGCCGTATCCCGGCCCGACCCCGGCCCCTTGACAAACACATCCACCTTCGTCATGCCCGCATCACGGGCCTTCCGCGCGGCGGCCTCGGCAGCCAACTGCGCGGCGAACGGTGTGGATTTCCTGGACCCCTTGTATCCGACCTGGCCGGACGACGACCAGGAGACGACGGCGCCCGCGGGGTCGGTGATGGAGATAATGGTGTTGTTGAAGGTCGACTTGATGTGGGCTTGGCCGTGATCGACGGTCTTCTTGATTTTCTTGCGCGGTTTGCGTGCTGGGGCGGCCATTATGCCTTCTTCTTTCCGGCGACGGTCTTCTTGGGTCCCTTGCGGGTACGGGCGTTGGTCTTGGTTCGCTGACCCCGAACGGTCAGCCCTCTCCGGTGTCGGATCCCCTGGTAGGACCCGATCTCGATCTTGCGGCGGATGTCGGCTTGGACCTCCCGGCGGAGGTCCCCCTCCACCCGGTAATTCGCCTCGATGTGGTCACGGATCTTGACGACTTCGTCCTCCGCCAAATCCTTGACCCTGGTGTCCGGGTTGACTTCCACCGTGGCGAGGGTTTCTCGTGCCCTCGTCTTTCCGATGCCAAAGATGTATGTCAGGGCCACCTCGACGCGCTTGTCGCGCGGGAGGTCGACTCCCACTACTCGAGCCATGTATCGCTCCACTACTCGTCGGAGGTCTTCCGTCCCGTCGTCCCCCATCGGGGGCCCCGACCTCCGTGCCGGGGGTGTCGCCTCAGGCGATGACGGTCCGCTGGAGGACTAACCCTGACGCTGCTTGTGACGTTTGTTCTCGCAGATCACCATGACGCGCCCACCGCGACGGATGACCTTGCACTTGTCGCAGATCGGCTTAACGCTGGGTTGGACCTTCATTCTCATTCCTTGCCGCCGTCGACACGACTCTCGTCGCCGACGATCTCACTTGTAGCGGTAGACAATGCGGCCTCGGGACAGGTCATACGGTGTCAACTCCACCACCACACGGTCCTCCGGGAGGATCCGGATGTAGTGCTGGCGCATCTTCCCCGAGATGTGGGCGAGGACGAGGTGGCCGTTGGTCAGCTCCACACGGAACGACGCATTCGGCAAAGCCTCGACCACGGTGCCCTCGATCTCGATGACGCCGTCCTTTTTTGCCATGACTCCACTAACTGACGATGAACAGGTTTCGGGCACGCTAACGCCCGACCCACCACTATAGGGGACTTGAGGCTAGAAACTCAACTGCGCACCGACCTTATGGTGGTCGGTGCGCAGTTGAATCAAAGGAGAAGGGACCTCATCTGAAGGATGTCTTCAGGCGCATGAGAGCCGCATCCCGGATCTCGGGCCTCTTGTGCTCGGCCAATTGGCGGATAAGGGTCTCGGGAGCCCGGGCGTTCCTGATCAACGCCGAGAGAACATCCGAGTTCCTGTCATGTCCGAGGGCTAGGAGAGCACCCATCGGGCAATCGGTACGCGAGGCCACCGCCACACGTACAGCTGGGTCGCGGTGAACCGCGAGGGGTAACAACTCGACGCCCGTCACCGCGGGGTCGAGTGCGCGAGCTACGTCATCTGTCGTCCGCTTCGCTGGAGACATTCCCAGAGCCATAGTCCTGTTCACCTTCCATCGACTTCCGTCTGCCTCCATCGTATGAGTCTATAGCGGTGCCGTAATACGGCAATGTGACAAACGCGACAGACCCCCCGTGTGGAAATCGCCACAACCGCGTCATCAACCGGCAATCGAAACGATTTTATTGGGCCTCAAGAGTCCCATTTCGGGTCGGTCGCGACCTCAGGAGGAATGCGACTTGACCGCCTCAACCAACCTCGAGGTGACCTCGTCGATCTCGCCGATGCCATCCACCTGGACCAAGACGCCGCGGTCACGGTAGAAGGACGTGAGGGGGGCAGTGCTCTCGGCATATACCTCGAGCCGCTGCCGGATGACCGGTTCGGTGTCATCAGACCGACCCTCGATCGCAGCGCGCTTCAGCAGTCGGCTCGTCACCTCGTCGACGTCGGCCGTGATCTCGAGTACCACGTCCAGGCTCACTCCCATCTCAACGAGCATCGCGTCGAGTTCGCGGGCCTGATCGACGGTGCGCGGGTAGCCATCGAGTAGGAATCCCTCCCCGGCATCGTCCTGCATGAGCCGGTCGCGAACCATCGCGTTCGTCACCGAATCGGGGACGAGCAAGCCCGCATCCATGTACTCCTTGGCCTCTAGCCCCAATTCCGTGCCCTGACCCACATTCGCGCGGAAGATGTCGCCGGTCGAGATCGCCGGAACCTGGAAACCCTCCGCAAGCCTCGCGGCCTGGGTGCCTTTGCCCGCTCCGGGGGGGCCGAGAAGAACCGCTCGCATCATTTCAAGAACCCTTCATAGTGTCGACGTTCGAGTTGAGACTGGATTCGTCGGACGGTATCGAGGCCGACCCCGACGATGATGATAAGAGTGGAACCCCCAAGGCCGACCTGCTGGCTCAGGCCGAGCCACTTGAAGACGACGATCGGCGCTAGCGCGACGAGGGCCAGGTACAGGGAGCCGGCGAAGGTGATGCGGGACAACACGTAGTCGAGGTACTCGGCCGTCGGCTTCCCCGGACGGATCCCCGGGATGAACCCCCCGTACTTCTTCATGTTCTCCGCGACCTCGTCCGGATTGAACGTGATCGACGTGTAGAAGTAGCAGAAGAAGATGATGAGCAGGACGTACAGAAGGTTGTTCAGTGGCTCGCCGCTCGCGGCGACGTGGACGCTGACCCATACCACCCAGTCCGGGGCGTTCGGGCCGGCGAACTGGACAATCATTTGGGGCAGGCTGATGAGCGACGCGGCAAAGATGATGGGGATGACCCCGGCCATGTTGATCCGGATGGGGATGTACGTCGAGGACCCCCCCAGCATCTTCCTTCCCACCATCCGCTTGGCGTACTGGACGGGGATGCGCCGTTGGGACTGCTCGACGTACACGACGGCGGCGAGGATGCAGACGATCGTGAGGAGCACCCAGAACACGGCGTAGGAGGCGTTGGATCTGGCGGCGACCATGGCCGTGGAGGGAAGGCCTGAGGCGACGGACGCGAAAATCAGCAGGGACATCCCGTTCCCCAGCCCGCGCTCGGTGATGCGTTCCCCGAGCCACATGAGGAGGACCGTTCCGGCGGTCATGGTCAGGATCATGATGGTGATCCTGCCCCACGACTCGTCGGGTACGACTGGTTCGGGGCACGCGTTGCCATAGAGGGCGCCGGTGCGGGCCAGGGTGACGTATGACGCGGCCTGGAGGGCGGCGAAGCCGATGGTCACGTACCGGGTGTATTGGGTCAGTTTGGCCTGGCCCTCCGCCCCCTGGCTGTGAAGCTCCTGGAACCTCGGGACCATGGTGCGGAGCAA
>CAYTLH010000181.1:0-2656 GCA_964438525.1 uncultured Demequinaceae bacterium
AAGACGAGGGTCGTCGGCAACTTCGACGAGGTGAGGTTCGCGGACCCCTCCTATCACGAACCTCGGTAGCATCGTTCCGGGGCCCGAACCGGGTCACCCCTGAAGCGAGGAGAGGCAATGGCCGGCATCACCGTGACCGTCGACGGCAGCGAGCGCACCCTTGAGGCCGGGACGACGGGCACGGAACTCTTCGCCGACCGGCGCGAGGTCGTCGTCATGCGCCTCGGCGACAAGCTCGTCGACCTGTTCCACCCCCTCGCCGACGGCGACACCGTCGAGGCCGTCACCGTCGACAGCCCGGACGGACTCTACGTCCTCCGCCACTCGTGCGCCCACGTCCTCGCCCAGGCCGTCCAGGCCGTCAACCCCCAGGCGAGACTCGGCATCGGCCCGCCCATCACCGACGGCTTCTACTACGACTTCGACGTCGAGACCCCCTTCACCCCCGACGACCTCAAGGCCATCTCCAAGGAGATGTCCCGGATCGTCAAGGAGGGGCAAACCTTCGCCCGCCGGGTCGTGACCGACGCCGAGGCCGCCAAAGAACTCGCCGACGAGCCGTACAAGATCGAGTTGATCGGCCTGAAATCCGGCGTCGCCTCCGCCGAGGACGCCGGGGCCGAGGGCGCGTCCGTCGAGGTTGGGGCCGGCGAACTCACCATCTACGACAACGTCAAGAGGGACGGGGAGGTCGCTTGGAAGGACCTCTGCCGGGGCCCCCACGTGCCGAGCACGAAAATCCTCGGCAACGCGTGGTCGATCATGCGGTCGGCGGCCGCCTACTGGCGGGGATCGGAGAAGAACCCCCAGCTCCAGCGCATCTACGGCACCGCCTGGCCGACCAAGGACGAACTCGTCGCCTATCGGGACCGGATCGCCGAGGCCGAGCGCCGCGACCACCGCCGCCTGGGCGCCGAACTCGATCTCTTCACCTTCCCCGAGGAGATCGGCTCCGGACTCGCCGTCTTCCACCCGAGGGGCGGGGCCGTCAGGCTGGCCATGGAGGACTACGCCCGGCGCCGCCACATCGAGGAGGGGTACGAGTTCGTCTACACCCCTCACATCACCAAGGCCGAACTG
Organism: uncultured Demequinaceae bacterium; assembly: GCA_964438525.1. GTDB lineage: Bacteria > Actinomycetota > Actinomycetes > Actinomycetales > Demequinaceae > JAFGBM01. Next base: position 1,081 of record CAYTLH010000181.1, read on the forward strand.
TTCGACATCTCCGGTCACCTGGACTGGTATGCCGACACCATGTACCCCCCCATGCACGTCGACGAGGTCATAGACGACGAGGGCAACGTCACCCGGCAGGGCGCGGACTACTACCTCAAGCCCATGAACTGCCCCTTCCACAACCTCATCTTCAGGTCCCGCGGCCGCTCCTACCGCGAGCTTCCGCTCAAGATGTTCGAGTTCGGATCCGTGTATCGGTACGAGAAGTCCGGCGTGGTCCACGGCCTCACCCGGGTGCGGGGCATGACCCAGGACGACGCCCACATCTACTGCACCCGCGACCAGATGAAGGACGAACTCACCGGGCTCCTGACCTTCGTCCTCGACCTCCTCAAGGACTTCGGACTCGAGGACTTCTACCTGGAACTCTCGACCAAGAACCCCGACAAGTTCGTCGGCACGGACGAGATCTGGGAGGACGCCACCCGGGTCCTCGCCGAGGTGGGGGAGGCGTCCGGTCTCGAACTCAAGCCCGACCCCGGCGGCGCCGCCTTCTACGGCCCCAAGATCTCCGTCCAGACGAGGGACGCCATCGGCCGGACCTGGCAGATCTCCACCATCCAACTCGACTTCAACCTGCCCGAGCGCTTCGAACTCGAGTACATGGCAGCCGACGGCACCCGCCAGAGGCCCGTCATGATCCACCGGGCCCTCTTCGGCTCCATCGAGCGCTTCTACGCCATCCTCGTCGAGCATTACGCCGGGGCTTTGCCCGCCTGGATCGCCCCCGTCCAGGTCATCGCCGTCCCCGTCGCCGAACCGTTCAACGACTATCTCGCCGACGTCGTCGCGCGCCTCAAGGCCAAGGGGGTCCGGGCCGAGCTCGACGACAGCGACGAGAGGTTCCCCAAGAAGATCCGAAACGCCGCCAAGCAGAAGGCGCCGTTCGTGCTCATCGCCGGGGGAGAGGACGCCGACGCCGGGGCCGTGTCCTTCCGCTTCCGCGACGGAGGCCAGGACAACGGCATCCCCGTCGATCAGGCGATCACGCGCATCGTCGAGGCCATCGAGTCGAGGGAGCGGGTGTGATGGGGGAGCCGAGCACGGATGGCGGTGAAGACGCCGAGACCATGGGGGCCGTCCCCGACGGCTTCGAACGGCTGTGGACGCCCCACCGGCTGGCGTACGTCAAGGACGCCTTCAAACGGGGGGGATCCGGCCCCGACGACGGCTGCCCCCTGTGTCTCAAGCCCGACACGAACGACCGGGATCGACTCGTCGTCGGTCGGGGCGAGGCCGTCTTCGCCGTCCTCAACCTGTATCCCTACAATCCCGGACACATCATGGTCTGCCCCTACCGGCACGTCGCCTGGTACACCGAGCTGACGGACACCGAACGGGACGAGGCCTCCCTCTTCATCCAGAAGGCCATGCGGGTGCTCACCGCCGTCAGCGGAACCAAGGGCTTCAACATCGGAATGAACCAGGGCGCGGTGGGGGGCGCGGGAATTTCCGAGCACCTCCACCAGCATGTGGTGCCCCGCTGGATCGGAGACTCGAACTTCCTGCCGATCATCGCGAAGACCAAGGCCCTGCCCGAACTGCTCGACGATAC
>CAYTLH010000182.1:0-5048 GCA_964438525.1 uncultured Demequinaceae bacterium
CTCCCCCACCCCCGGGTGGGACGTCCTCCGGCGGGCCTCCCGGTATCGGTCCGCGGGCGAATCACTCACACGACGACGCTACGGGATGCGGGCCCCGAGAACCTTGAGGGCTCGCGGGGCGACGGTGACGTTCAGGGGTTCCGAGCCGACGAGTTCCCCGTCGGCGAAGGCCGCGGGCAGGATGGCCCCGTCCGCGGATTGGGAGATCGTGACCTTCTTGGCCCTCTCGATCCGAATCTCCGGGCAGTGGATATGGGTGCCATCCTTGAGCGTGGGGAAGATCCGGAGCAGCCTCGCCCTGGACATCCCCTCGGCGATGACGACCTCGAGCCAACCGTCCGTGACCGACGAGTTCGGGGAGATGACGAGGCCTCCCCCGAAGACCGGGGTGTTGGCGACGGCCACGAGGGTCGAGGAGGAACTCCATGTCAGCCCGTCCGCCTCGCAGGTGATCCCGTAAGGCTTGAATCTCGCGATCTCGCGGAAGGTCGCCAGCCGGTACTTGCCGTTCCCTTTGGGCCAGGTCATGTTGCCCGCGTACGCCGCCACCGCGGCGTCGATACCCGCGGAGAGCACCACCGCGAAGTACCTCGGGTCCCCCGGCTCCTCGATCCCCGGCCCGGTCAATTTGCCCAGGTCGACGGCCGTGACGTCCCCGAGAAGGCCCTCGTGGACCCTCTCGACCGCCGCCTCGATGTCGTATTCCGGAAGGCCCCAGGTATTCGCCGCATCGTTCCCCGAACCGGAGGAGACCACGCCCAGGGGAAGGTCCTTCCTCCCCGCGCAGATCTGGGCCCCCAGGTGGACCATGCCGTCCCCCCCGACGACGACGAGGGCGTCCAGTTCGTCTCGAGCCGCCATGGCGGCTTCGAAGGCGCTCGCCCACGACCCATGGGTCAGGTCCCGTATCTTGTGCCCCTTGGCCGCGAGGGCTGCGAGGGCCTGATGCCCCCATTTCGTCCCCCTCCCGCTGGCGGCCGTGGGATTGGTGATCATACCGATGACGTGGCTCATGGAAGCAAGGTACCGGCCTGCCACCGATGACGCCAGGAGCCCCGGTAGACCCCGGAACCGAATCCGGTCAGTCCGACGCCGCCGCCAGGACGGCCTCCGCCGCCTCCTTGAGCCTATGGCGGAGGGCCGCCGGCTCGACCGATCTCAGGTGAGGGGCGATGGAGAGGAGCCGGGCCACTATGACGTCGGGGTTGGCCACGCCGAACCTCGCCACAACCTCACCGGAGTCCTCGTCGAGGGACACCCCCGGCAGGTCCTCGAACGCCCATCGACCGTTGAACGCGATCCGGATGGTGGCCTCGTATTGGGACTCCAGGCCGAATCCCTCCACGGTCCTCCTCGGGGCGGCCGCCGACTCGTCGGTCGCCTCCGCCCGTTCGATCCGGTCGAGCCTCAAGGTCCGGTAGTCGTCGGCCCGACGACAGAAGCACTCCACGTACCCCACCCCGTCCAGGGCGACCAGCCTGTGGGGTTCGATGACTCGTTCCGTCCGGCGATCCTGAGCGTCGACGTAGGTCACCACGACCGCTCTGGAGGCCTCTATGCCCTCTCTAAGGGCCTGTACGGCCCCCTGATCGGCCGAGGAAGCGGCCACCACTGTGACACCCAGGGCCTCCTGCACGGCCTCTCTCAGGGCTTCGAGCGCCCCTTCCGCCGCCGCGGGAGCTACCCCTGAGGCGACGATGCTTCCCAGGGCCCCCAACAGGGCGACCGCCTCGGCCGGGGCGAGCCTGACCTGCCGGACCCCGTGGGATTCGACCAGGCGGGCGATCCCCTCCTCATAGGCCCCGACGTCGAAGTCCAACAGATCGATGGCCCCGTACCCGGGCAGGCCCGAAACCCATAGCGTGTCGATGTCCTCCTTGATCGTCTCCTTGGAGACCCGGAAGTGCCGGGCCAGGTCGTCGAAGGTCGCCTCGCCGTGCTCGTCGAGTTGGGTGACGATGCCGAGCAGGCGGGTCAGGCGGGGGATGGCGGGTTCAGCCATCGGCCACCTCCAAGGCGGCCCGGGCGTGGGAAACGACGGCCTCGGCCAAATCCTCGGGGGAGACGATCCGCGCCGCCCCCGCGAGCGTCAGGATCTCGTCCCTGACGAATTCGGTGTCGGAGTAGGGAACGTCGTATAGGTCCCACTCCCCTTCCGTGCCCACGAATCGACCCCGCCGCCGTACCGCATGACCGGACTCGGCCCTTAAGCCGATCCGGGCCGTCAGGGTGGGCACGGTCGCCTCGAGGAACATGCCTGCCACCCCCTCGGGCGGGAGGAAGACCCCCCTCTCCCCCACGGGAGTCACCCCTCCCTCGATCCTGCTCAGGCGATAGGTGCGGGGCTCCCCCCGGTCCCGGTCGAATCCCACGAGGTACAGCCGTCCCCCGCGGACCAGGATCCGCCAGGGCTCGACGGTCCGCGCCGCCTTTCCCGAGGACATCGACGTATACGTGAAGGTCAGGGCCTGCCCGTCGACGATGGCCTGGGCGATCGCCGGAGCCGCGTCGACCCCCGAACTGGATCTCGCGGCCAAGGGCACCTGCTCTTCCTCCACCCGCGTCGCGGAGGAGGCGATCTTCAGCAGGGCCCTCCTGGCGTCCGTGGAAAGGGCGGCGTTCTGCCAGTAGTCGGCCGCGACCCCCAGGATGGCCCGCTCGACCGCCGATAGGGATATCGGGGGCATGGCCGAATCACCGGGGTCGATGATGTATCCGATCTCGTCCCCGTGGGTGGCGTCGGTCACCGTTCTAAGGGGGACGCCCAGCTTCCTCAAGTCCTCCTTGTCGCGCTCAAACATCCTCTCGAACGCGATGGTCCGCTTCTTAGCCGTCGCGGGATCGTCGCCATCGTCCCCCGGGTCGTAGCCGGCGACGCTTGCGCGTATCTCGGCCCTCGTCATCCTCACCCGAGCATGGGATAGGGCGATGAAGAGGTTGAGAAGCCGTTCGGCCGCGTCCGGCGCGGGCATCAGACCCTGCAGGCGAGCAACTCGGTCGCGATGATCGCCCGTGCCCCCACGGTGTACAGCTGATCCATGACGTGGTTCATCTCGCTTCGGGGCACGAGGACGCGGACCGCCCTCCAGTCCGACGAGCCGTGGAGGGGGGTGACCGTCGGCGCCTCGTATCCCGGGGTGATGACGGCCGCGTCGGCGAGGGCCGATTCGGGGATGTCGTAGTCGAGCAACACATACTGGCGGGCGATCAACACGCTCCGAAGCCGCCCGGTCAGGGTCTCGACCTCCTTCTCCGGGGTGTCCGGCCTGCGGACGAGGATCGCCTCGGACACGAGGATCGGATCCCCGAATACCTCGAGGCCCGCCGCCCGCAACGTGGCCCCCGTCTCGACGACGTCGGCCACGGCGTCCGCCACGCCGAGCCGGACGGCCGTCTCCACGGCGCCGTCCAGGCGCACGACCTCGGCCTCGATCCCATACGAGTGCAGGTGGTTGGCCACGAGGCGGGAATACGACGTCGCGATCCGCTTGCCCTTGAGGTCCTCGACGGAGGATACCTTGCGCGGAGGTGCGGCGTACCGGAAATTCGAGGCCCCGAAACCCAGTTCCAGGTGCTCGATCGCATCCGCCCCCGAATCTTGGAGCAGGTCTCGCCCGGTGATGCCGACGTCGACCGTTCCCGCCCCGACGTACACCGCGATGTCTCGCGGCCTCAGGTAGAAGAACTCGACCTCGTTGCGCTGATCGACCAGGGCCAATTCGCGGGGATCCCGACGCTGCTTGTATCCCGCGTCGCGCAGCAGATCGCTGGCGGGCTCCGAGAGCTCGCCCTTGTTGGGAACCGCGATCCGCAAGGCCATCTATAGGTACCTCTCGATGTCGTCGAGCGTCAGACCCCTGGCCACCATCATGACCTGGGCGTGGTAGATGAGTTGGGCCAACTCCTCCGCCACCCTCTCGTCCGCCTCGTACTCCGCGGCCATCCAAGACTCGGCCGCCTCCTCCACCAGCTTCTTTCCGATGCTGTGGACGCCCTTCTTGAGCAACTTGACCGTGCCGCTCCCGCGGGGCTGTTCCTCCGCCCTGCCTTGGAGCTCGTCCCACAATTCGTTAAAGGTCTTCACGACGCCCAGCCTACGGGGTTTGGGAAGGTCCGACGCAACCTACGCGAGACCGTCGAGGGTCGCCGCGATCGCGATGGCGGCCTCGGCCGCCTCCCTGCCCTTGTCCTCCGAGGATCCCGGAAGGCCCGCCCGATCCCGGGCCTGCTCCTCCGTGTCGCACGTCAGCACTCCGAAGCCCACCGCCACCGCGTGGGAGCGGGCCACATCCATCAGACCCCGAGTCGCAGCGCCCGCCACGTATTCGAAATGCGGGGTGCCTCCCCGGATGACCACTCCCAGGGCGACGATGGCCCTGGCCCCGTTCCTGGCCAGTCTTTCGGCGACCACGGGCAACTCGAAGCATCCGGGCACCCGAGTCACTCGGACATTCGCCCCCGCCCTCCTGCAGGCACCCTCCGCCCCGTCGAGCAATCCCTTCATGATCTCGTCGTGCCACGATGCCGCCACGATCTCGACCGCGAGTCCCGAGCCGTCCGCCTCGATCGACGGGGCTCCCTTTCCGCTCATTCCTCCTCCTTCAGGTGACCCATGCGCTCCACCTTGGTCTTGAGGTACCTCTCGTTGTGGGGATTGCCCCCGACGTGCAGGGGGACGCGCTCGATGATCTCGATCCCGCTCGCCCGGAGCCCCTCGACCTTGGCGGGGTTGTTCGTCAGGAGCCGTATGCGGGTGAGGCCGAGGTCGTGGAGGATCGACGAAGCCGCCCCGTATTCACGCCTGTCGATGGGAAGCCCGAGGTCGGCGTTCGCGTCGACGGTGTCGCGGCCCTGATCCTGAAGGGAGTAGGCCTGAATCTTCTTGACGATCCCTATCCCCCGGCCCTCGTGCCCGGTGAGGTAGACGACGGCCCCCCCGTCTTGGACGATCGCCGCGATGGCGGCATCCAGTTGGGGGCCGCAATCGCACCGCAACGACCCCAAGGCGTCGCCCGTCAGGCATTCCGAGTGCACCCGCACGATCGGGA
>CAYTLH010000183.1:0-3066 GCA_964438525.1 uncultured Demequinaceae bacterium
GCTTGATGATATTATAAAAGACCATAAAGATAAATTCCCAGCATCATTTAAGAATGCAGGAATGGATCGCGGATTTTATGATGAAGAGAAAATACATCAGATAGAATCTGAATATAATATAACACTGGCTATTCCTCATAAGAAGCGAACAGATCAGCCATTGTCAAAACGAAAACAAAAAATCTATAATAAACGGGCCAGGATAGAAGCAAAAATAAGTGAAGGAAAACGGGTAACAGGAATGAACAAATCAAACTACAAAGGATTTGAAGGTGATAAAATAACAGCAGTACTATCAATATGGGCATTAAATGCCCGGCAGTTATTAAGAGATATAAATGAAAGACCAAACCTTATGAAGAAATTAGCATAGATCAAAAAAAAGATAAGCATCATGGATTTCCATGATGGTGTTTAAGAAAATCTTGGAAGAAAATATGGGAATTTTAAAAAGGCAATTAATCAACAGGAACTAATTAGTTCCTGTTGATTAATTGCCATTTCTAAAAACTGAATATCTTCTCGAATTTTTTTGAGAAAACATTCCTATTCATGAATTTCTATATTGCTTGTGTCTTATGCAAACCTCCTTACCAGGTTTGGTTTTCCTTTAATATCTCTTAACAATTGACGTGCGTTCAATGCCCATATTGATAATGTTGCTGTTATCTGATCTCCATCAAATCCGCTGTAATTTGATTTGTTCATTCCTGTTACTCGCTTCCCTTCACTAATCTTCGCTTCAATCCTGGCTCGTTTATTATAAATCTTTTGCTTCCTTTTTGATAATGGCTTATCTGTTCGTTTTTTATGAGGAATCGCTAATGATATTTTGTATTCATTTTCAAGTTGCTGAATCTTTTCCTCATCATAATAGCCTCGATCCATCCCGGCAGCTTTAAACGCTGTTGGGAAAATCTTCTTATGCTCTTTTATCGCATCATCAAGCATTGTTACATCTGAAGGATTCCCCTGGTAGAGTTTGTAATTCGTAATATATTTATTACCTGTCATATCAATACGAAGTTTTGTGCCAAACTCACATGGCTTATTTACTTTTCCTTTAGGAAGGGCTCTTACATGTGGTTCATAATAACTTACTATTTTATCTTTTACTTCCTTCCCTTCCATTTTATCTGATATCTGTTTCAGTATTTTTTTCCCTACTGTTCTCACTTTTTCATAAATAACTCCAATCCCTATATCTACAGCGTCTCCAACTTTTTTAATGATCATATCAGCCTTTTCCAGAGTTTCATTTGCTATTTCAAGCATTTTTTTTGTTACAGTCTTTAATAGTTCCTTTGTTCTTCTTTTTGCACTGTAATATATCTTTGCTACTTGATTTGCTTTTTTAATTACTTCGCTTTTAATCATTTCTTTCTTTTTGATCACACCCTGCACCACAAGTTCTGCATGTTCTATTACTCTCTTAACTAAACTCACTTCCGTTGGATACGCGATATTCTTTTCCAATGACGTTGTGTCAGAATATAGTATTTTACCATCGATTATTTTCGCTTGAATCAATTGCTTTGTAAATAACTGCTCTATCTTTTTTATATTTTTACTCCCAAGTCTTTTAATTATACGGGACAATGTTGAATAATGAATTACATATCCTTCTGTCTTTTTGCCACTTTTCTTTTCTTTTGCTTTTAATCGGGCTCTCTCGATATCCATGAATGAAACCGAACAAAAATGCATAAATGCTACGTTTTCATGTAAGTCTTTTATTAAGATTCGGTAGCTTTTTCTATATAGGTGTTTGAGTAATATTAATCCAATAACAAGATTTGTTTCTTTTGTTGAATTTCCAACTTTTGATGAATAACATTTTTTATAGATTTTATCGATTTTTCTCCACTCAATTATTTTTTTTAATTTGACCAATTCATGATCTTCTGATAGTATCATATCTTGATATTCATCTGTAAAATCTTTTTGAATTTTTAAGCCTGTGTACATGCAACCCTCCTATTCATAACAACTGTTAGGATGTTAGCAGATACACGGGCTTTTATTCAATGGTTTTTTAAAATTACTAACAAAAATTATTTACTTAAGAGAAAAGCTTACGATAGTTTTAAATCCCTTTTCGTGCTATTTTCAAGAATATATTTTTGCTGTCAAATTAAACGCAGAGGCGCAGAGAACGCAGAGGTTTTTATTATGGATCCTTCACTTTATTCACTACACGATGGATTCCATCTCTTAGGATTGGTTTATGAAAATTTATTATTAATCCCAAATGTAATTCTTTAAGTCGTAAATAAGTAAGTAATTTTGGTTTATCTATTTCAGATAATCGAGTCTTTGCTTTTAAATCAACAATAACCTTGTCCTCTACAAGTAAATCTAATCTCAATACTGTATCAAGGTTAACTCCTTTATAAGGGATTGGTACATTTTGTTGTCTTAAAAAATTTATTCCCCTTAAATAAAATTCATGGCAAAGTGCTTCCTCATACACGGATTCTAATAATCCAGGTCCTAAAATTCTATGGACCTCTATTGCAGCTCCAATAATTTTTTCGGATATTTCATTTTCATGCATTCTAAACAACCTTTCAGGTAAGTGAATCTTCGTCAATACCTAAAATTTGGGTTGTGGGCGAAGCCAACGCTGCGAATCTCTGCGTCCTCGGCGCCTCTGCGTTATAAAGCCCAGCTACACTTCACTACTGCCTATTTCTTTTTAAGGTTATCAGATACATGGGTTTTATTCAATGATTTTATTGAATTAATCAACAACGGAACTAAATAGAAATATTTTATAATAATTTTTTATACATTCAGTTCTCGAAGTAATTTAGTTGATTTAAGCTATTAATATATTTTCTATAAATGAAAAAATATCATTATATATATTTTCCCAATTATTAAGATCTGTGTCTATTTGTATTTTACTAAATGGATAATCAATAAATAATTTATCAGTTAAATCTTGATAATTTCTCCATAATTCTATTGTTGTATCATCTCCATGTAAATTATTAGTTTGTGAATAAATTGTTTTACTATCATATTCAATACAATAATTTTTAAAATTATTTCCTCTGATTT
>CAYTLH010000184.1:0-12020 GCA_964438525.1 uncultured Demequinaceae bacterium
CCGCAACCGTCGACGACGCGACCAACGCGACCCGGAATGCCTACCTGCCTTACGGCGACCTGCGCGGCACCGACAACCTCGACATCGACCACGGGTGGTTGAACCAGGTCGTCGACAACGGCTCAAACGACACCGGGCTTGTGTATTTGAATGCTCGCTACTACGACCCCGCCGCCAGTAGGTTCATCTCCCCCGACCCGCTCATGGACCCCATGGATCCGAAGACCCTGGATCCGTACATGTATGCGGCCGATAATCCGATTGCTTTCCAGGATGCGTCAGGGCTCTGTTACGGATTGACCGGCCAGGAGTTGATTGACTGCGCAACAGGGTGGAGCCACTCCCAGGAGATCATGATGAAAGCCTCAAGGAGGGTAGTTCAGATTCAAAACAACTGGGCAGTCGCCGGACACTATGCCATAGGTTGGGCCCAAGCGGCTCAAAGAGAAACTGCTGAATGGTCGATCTGGAAGACCAAGTCAGACGAGTGGTTGCGTACTCCCTGGAATCAACGGCCTGATGTGACTGCACTTGATTTCGATCCGTACCGGAACCCTTACCAGGTTACGAGTCAAGGGGAAGGTCGCGACCCCAGTTTCTGGGAGAAGGCTTTTATTGGTTTAGTTGATGGGCCAGCATTTATCTTGCACGATATTGGGGTGTGTACCAACAACGGCGGCGAATGCGCTCCGATGATGTTTGATATCGCGACACTCGTTGCTACCGCCGGCAAAGTGCGATACAAGCTACCAGGTACAACTGCAACGGCCGCAGGTGGGGCTTCTTCGAGTTCGCCGTATTACTTGAATGTAGCGAAGCAGTCAAAACATATCCCAGGCGAAACCAATTTTGTCGTGGGACGATCAGAATTACTGATCGATGCCAACGATCTAATGCCGTATCTTGGGACCGGGCAACCTGTAAATACTGTTACCCGAGGAACGGCTGGATTCAGAGAGAGGATATCGATGCCGAGCACATACGGCGATGTTGGTGTCTATGTTGACTCTCTGGGCAATAGAATTCCAACAAACACCGTGATTGCTCACTACAGTGCTGACGGGGGCGTCCATTTCGTTCCAGCCCGGCCCCCAGCCGCAGCATAGAATAAAGGTCTGCGAAGGCGCAGAGGTACACACTTGCCAAGGAGTTCTGATGGACAGGGTGTCTGACAGCGCTCTCCTACGGCTGAGTGCCCAACGGGCCATGTGGGATCGGGTGCCCGCAGGACTCCGAGCCGTAGCTGTGGTTTGGGAGGGTATAGGTGTTCGAGCGCGATGGGTATTCGAACGCCCTCCGGATGAGTCGCTACTAGAGGAGATTCGTATTGCTGAAACAGAGGTTCTTGCTGATATGTCTGAAGGAGTAAACGTTCGCTTTCTTGTCGAAGAGTTGCCGATGGAATGCTCTCCCGTCCTTCAGCCTGAAGAGCAGTGGGTCTATATGCGTCATGAGGACGAATGTATAGAGCGGTTAGGTACTGGGAATGTGACAAGAGAAAGGATATTTCTCAATAAGGAAGCGGGAACCTACATCGATCCTCTGACCGGGAACAGGACTCCAACGAAGGTGGTGATTGCTCATCGAGATAGTGACGACAGTGTCCATTTCGTTCCCGCTCGTCCGGACAGTACTAAAAGAGGCGGTGGGGGACTGTCTCATATCGGTGATTTTCTTAGTTATCTCTTCCTTTCTCTTCAGCGGGCTTTACTAGGGCAGGTTGTTCAAGAACTCCGGGCAATATCAATCCGGAGCGAGGGGTATTCTGCCACGATTCGTTTTCTCCACTTAGGAGAGCCAAGCCGTACGGCACTTGAGATGATTGAGGATGTCAAGACCAACCTGGCGGCTGACATGCCTCCTGAAGCAGAGGTCGTAGTACTCGTAGAAGGGTCCCGTCCAGGTACTCCTCGAGTACTAGGTGAGAACGAACAGTGGTTCTTTCTTCGTAGAGAATCCAACTAGGGAGGGATCACAACCGTGAAGAATCGGATCACAAAGATGAAGACATTCCGGTTGATACGGAGTCGCTAACTTTCGGATAGAACCCTACTCGTTGGGTCGACGGCGATCATGAGGTTGTCGGGGGTCGCGCCCGAGAACTCGGTCACCGACAGCACGTAGGTTCCGGCGGGGACGTAGGCGTCGAGGATCGGGTCGAGGTCGTCGAAGTCCGTGGCCCACAGGTCGTCGTCGACCCAGGAGAACCGGTACGGCGTCCCGTCGGCCGCGAACCCGATGACCTCCAATATCAGGTCCTGGCCGGAGAACGACACGGCCTTGAGCACCAGCCTCTGGGTAGCGTCGACCTCAAGGCACGCGACCGGGTCGTTGGTCGTGAAGATCAGCGACCGTCCGACCTCGACCGTCGGGATGTCCCACGACGCGCAGTCGTCCGGCGTCAGGTAGGCGCGCGCCTCCGACACCTCCCCCTCTCGGTGGTAGTCCGGATCGGTCGAGGCGTACAGCGCGAACCCCCCGACGGCCTCGCCCGTCCACTCCTCGATCCCCACGAGGTAGGTCCCGGCCTCCAGATCCAGCGACATCTCCGGGTCGGTTCCGAACGTGTCGTTGACCGAGCGCACGTACACGGGCCTCCCGTCGTCCCCGAACTCGTACACCACGAGGTTAAGGTCGGCCCCGCCCGTCCTCGCGTCCGCCCGGAACTTGACGAACGCCGCCTCGTCGAGCGTGAGGCACGCGTTCACGACGTCGCCGTCGGATGACAGCCAGGCCACGCGTGTGGCGAACTCCAGGAGGGGGGTCTCGGCGCTCCCGCAGTCGTCGATGCCGGGGAGGTCGGGGTCGGAGGTGTCCCAGGGGCTGTCGGGATCGCCGACGCTGGTGACGAGCATGAACGCGCCCGGCTCAGCCCCGCTCTCGCCCGTCACGGTGACGACGTAGGCGCCCTCAAGAAAATACGACGACAGGACCGGGTCGGCGCCCTCGACGCCCGGCGTAGCCGCCCAGAAGACGCCGTCGGCCCGCTCGACCTCGAAGCCCAGCGCCTCCCCCCCGTCGGAGTGGGCCGTGAGATTCACGATCGTCTCCTCGTCGACCTCGAAGCACCACACGGCCGGGGCGTTCCCGTATTCGAGCCCCAGTTCGAGCTCCGGGGCGACGCCGGCGCAGGACATCGCCGCGGTCGTCGGGGTGGGGGCCGGTTCGACGGTGTCCTGGGTTTGGGACGCCACGAAGAAGAGGACGATCCCGGCGATCAGCGTGGACATCCCGGCGGCAAGGGCGACGATCAGGGTCGTCCGCTTCTGGATGTCCGTCTTGGTCGTCGGCACCGGGGTCCCCGTCGGGGCCGGCATCCCCTCGATCTCGTCGGCCGCCTTCTGGTAGATGTCGGGTGCGGGGACCCGGCGATCGGTGACCTGGCCGCCGCATTGGGTGCAGATCGTCGAGCCGGGCGTCACCGGGTGCCCGTTCTCGCAGGCGAACCAGGTCTCCTTGGCCATGATTCGACTCTAACCCCCGAACTCGACCCCAACCTTCCTTGAGTTGCGAGCGTTGGGAAGGTAGAGGACCATCGAAGTGAGGTCCGAAGCAGGGGAGGTTCAGATGTCCGCATGGGAGGGGACGCTGGTCGCGGCCATAGGCGTCGCGCTGGCCGTCATCGTCGTGGGAGCGTGCGCCCAGGGACGCCTCAAGCATTGGATCCTCGTGATCCTCGGCGCCGTGCCGCGATCCACCGCCCCCACTCCGTTCGGGGAGATTCCCCGATCCGAGGGTGACTGGATGATGCTCGCGCCCCTCAAGGGCCTCGACCCCCCGAAACGGTGAAGGGAAACGGTGACGGCCGGGAGGCCGCGAATCGGCGGGAGAAACCCGGCGACTGATGCGAGACTAGGCGCGTGACCCCGCGACCCTCCCGTTCGGCCCGACTCCGCGAGCGCCTGGGCGGCGCGTTCGGCACGAGGGTCCGCGCCCTGTTCTCCACACCCGAGGTCGATTGGGACGACCTCGAGGAGGTTCTGCTCGGCGCCGACATCGGCGTCGACGCGACGGACGCCATCCTCGACGGGCTCAAGACGGCCCTCAAGGGCGGGCGCGAAACCGACCCCATCGACGCGCTCCGCGGCCTGCTCCTCGACGCCCTCGACCCCTCCCTCGACCGTTCCCTCGCCATCGGGGAGCCCGGATCCGGGGCTTCGGCCCCCGTCGTCCTCGTCGGGGTCAACGGCGTCGGCAAGACCACGACGCTCGGCAAGCTCGCCCACCTGCTCGCCGAGGACGGGTATTCGGCCGTCATCGGGGCCGCCGACACGTTCCGCGCCGCCGCCGCCGACCAGGTGGCGACCTGGGGGGCGAGGATCGGGGTCGAGGTGGTCCGGGCCGACCGGGACGGGGCCGACCCCGCGGCCGTCGCCTTCGAGGCGGCCGAACGGGCCCGCGAGAATGGCGCCGACGTCCTCCTGGTCGACACCGCGGGCCGCCTGCAGAACAAGCGGGACCTCATGGACGAGCTCGGCAAGATCCTCCGCGTCCTCTCCCGCCACACCCCCGTCGCCGACGTCCTCCTGGTCTTGGACGCGACGACCGGCCAGAACGGCCTCAACCAGGCCCGGGTCTTCACCGAGGTCGCGTCCGTCACCGGCATCGTCCTCGCCAAGCTGGACGGCTCCGCGAAGGGCGGCGTCGTCGTCCAGGTTCAACGCGAACTCGGGGTCCCCGTCAAGTTCGTCGGACTGGGGGAACGGGCCGAGGATCTCACCCCCTTCGAGGCGGAAGCCTTCGTCGACGGCCTGCTCGGTTAGCGCCCGCCCCCATCGGAAGAACGGGCGTCGGCACTCAAACCATCGTTTACATCGTGGTAACACACCCGTACCAGCGGTGAAACCTTCCCGCGAGACCCTTTGGGTGTCACCCCCAAGGCGGGGGGATCCCGGCATCAGACCGAGACACGGAAGGAATCACGATGGGATTCATGCTCGACACGGGAAACACCGCCTGGATGATCGTCGCGACGGGGCTCGTTCTGCTCATGACCCCGGCGCTGGCATTTTTCTACGGGGGCATGGTGCGGACCAAGTCCGTGCTCAACATGATGATGATGTCGTTCGTCAGCATCGGCACGATCGCCGTCGTCTGGGTCATTTACGGATACGGGCTGACGTTCGGTTCCGGGGAGAACTCCTATTGGGGCAATCCCGACGGGTTCATCGGGCTCAACGGGGTGTCGGACGAGTCGAGCCTCGCGGCCGGCTCCGGGGTGCCGTTCCTCGTCATGGCCGCGTTCCAGGCGACCTTCGCGATCATCACCGTCGCCCTGATTTCCGGTGCCATCGCCGACCGCACGAGGTTCGCCGCCTGGGTGGTCTTCACGGTCGCGTGGGTGACGCTCGTGTACATACCGGTCGCCCACGCCGTCTGGGGCGGGGGCCTGCTCGGGTGGGACAACCCGATCACGGCGTCCTCGCCGATCGACTTCGCGGGCGGAACCGTGGTCCACATCAACGCCGGTGCCGCGGCCCTCGCCCTCGTCCTCGTCTTGGGGAAGAGGAACGGCTTCGGCAAGGAGCCGATGCGGCCCCACAACCTGCCCTTCGTCATGCTGGGCGCCGCCCTCCTGTGGTTCGGATGGTTCGGCTTCAACGCGGGTTCCGAATTCGCCGCAGACTCGACGGCGGGCCGGGCCTTCCTCAACACCATGGTCGCGCCCGCCTTCGCCCTGCTCGGCTGGATCCTGATCGAGCGCCTTCGGGACGGCAAGCCGACCTCCCTCGGCGCGGCCTCCGGAATCGTCGCGGGACTCGTGGCCATCACCCCGGCCGCGGCTTCCGTCGACACCTGGGGGGCGCTCGCCATCGGGTTCGTCGCGGGCGTCGTCTGCGCCCTCGCCGTCGGGCTCAAGTACCGGTTCGGGTATGACGACTCGCTCGATGTCGTCGGCGTCCACTTCGTCGGCGGCTGGGTGGGAACGCTCATGATCGGGTTCGTCGCCAACCTGGACGAGGGGACGACGTGGGCGGGTGCCGGCGACAATCTCGCCCCCCAGAACGGATTGTTCTACGGCGGCGGGCTGACACAACTGGGAACGCAGGGGGTCGTGGCGCTCGTCGCGACGGTCACCTCGTTCGCCATCACCTTGGTCATCGCCTTGGCGATCAAACACACCATCCGCTTCCGGGTCCCGGAAGAGGTCGAAATTGAAGGCATCGATTTCGCCGAACACGGCGAGACGGCCTACGAGGAGGCAAAGTAGCCATGAAACTAGTGACAGGAATCATCCAGCCGCATCGTCTGGACCAGGTCAAAGCGGCCCTCGAGGGGGTCGGCGTGACGGGGATGACGGTGTCGGAGGCGTCCGGATTCGGACGCCAGAAGGGGCACTCCGAGGTTTACCGGGGAGCCGAGTACACCACCGATCTGGTTCCGAAGCTCCGGATCGACATCCTGGTCGACGAGTTCGACGCGGAGGCCGTCATCGACGCGATCCTCGCGGCGGCTCAGACCGGCGAGATCGGCGACGGGAAGGCGTGGGCGACCAAGGTGGAGAACGTCGTCCGCATCCGCACCGGCGAGCGCGGGAAGGACGCGGTCTGACGTCATGCCCAGGCCAACCGAGCCCACGCGGGGATCGAACCGCTCTCGGACGCCCGAGCCCTCACCCACGGCGGTGTCGGGGCTCATCCAGGAGCGGCTCGATCTAGCCGAAGAACTGTCGGCCAGGGGTCTAGGGGGGTCCGAACGGCGGGCGGCCTTGAGCCGTCTGGTGATTGGACGCTTGGTCGAATTGTGGAAGAGCATCGACGGGCCGGAATCCGGGGCGGCCCTCGCCGCGGTCGGCAGCCTCGGACGCCTGGACTCCGGCCCGGCGAGCGACCTCGACCTTATCCTGCTCCACGACAATGGGACATGGAAGGACGACGATCTCGCCGCCTTCGCGCAACGTCTGTGGTATCCCATCTGGGACGCGGACATCCCGCTCGACCACTCCGTCCGCTCGCTGGGCGAGTGTCGAGATGTCGCCTCCCGCGACCCCGTGGCCGCCGCCGGCCTGCTCGACCTCGCTCCCATCGTTGGGGACGAAGGCCTCGTCGAGGCGGCCCAGGCGGCGATCCGCCATGACTGGAGGGTCACCGCCAGGAGGCTCCTTCCGGAGCTGCTCGAGGGGGCGCACATCAGGGCCGAGCGCTTCGGCGAGTTGGCGTACCTCACCGAGCCCAACCTCAAGGAATCCCGCGGCGGGCTTCGGGACTATACGAGCCTTCACGCCCTCACGGCGACGTGGCTCGCCGACCGCCCCCACGGGGATGTCGACGACGCCGCCCTCTACCTCTTGGATGTCCGGGACGAACTCCAGACCGTCACGGGCGGCCCCCACGTCGTGCTCTCCCGCCGGGCCGCCCCCACGGTCGCCGCCCGGCTCGGGTATCGATCCGAGGACGACCTGCTCGCCGCGCTCTCCGACCTCGGCCGCCGCATCGCCTACGCCCTCGACGTCACGGAACGGGCCGCCACGCGCGTCCTCGATCGATCCCGGCCCGGTTTTCACATCTCTCTTGCCAGGCATCATCGGGTTCCCCCCAAACACAAACCCATCGCCGAGGGGCTCATCACGATCGGCTCCGACCTCGCCCTCGCCCCCGACGCTCCCCTCGACGACGCCGTTCTGCCGCTGCGTGTCGCATCCGTCGCCGCCTCCACCGGCCTCAACCCGACCCCGCGCCTCCTCGATGCCGTGGGCCGAACCCCGGACTTGCCCGACCCATGGCCGGACGAGGCCCTCTCCTCGCTTCTCACCCTCCTGGGGACCCCGAATCGACTCTTCCCCGTGTGGGAGGCCCTCGATCTCGCCGGAGCCGTCGTCCGTTGGTTGCCCGAATGGGAGGGGATACGGAATCGTCCCCAGCGGAGCCCCGTCCACCGCTACACCGTGGACCGCCATTCGGTCGAGACCGTCATCCAGGTGGGGATCCTGCTCGAGGAGGGAAAGGTCCCCTCGATCGTCAACCGTGACCTGCTGCTTCTCTCGGCCCTGTTCCACGACCTGGGCAAGAGGCCGGGGGCGGACGACCACTCCGAGGCGGGAGCGGCCCTCGTTCCCGGGATCGCGGCGAGGCTGGGGATCGAACCGGAGGTGGCGCGGGACCTCGAGGCCCTCGTCCGGTATCACCTCCTGCTGGCAGAACTGGCGACGTCGGAGAACGCCGCCGACCCGGCCACCGTCGATACCCTTCTCGACGCCCTCGACCGTCGCGCCGACCTGTTCGAGACGCTCCGCGCCCTCACCGAGGCGGACGCCATCGCCGCCGGTCCCAAGGCCTGGAGGCCGTGGCGCAGGGCCCTGGTCGACTCGCTGACGGACTCGGCCAGGGAGGCCCTGTCCGGGAAGGCGGCGAACCGTTCGGTAGGCTGAGGGCAACCGCCGGGTGTCGCGCGGTTCGATGCCCTGGGAGCCGAAAGGACCGGAGTGTTCGCGACCCTATCCGACCGTCTGACCACGGCCCTCAAGACCCTTCGCGGCAAGGGAAAGCTCTCGGAAGCGGACGTCGACGCCACCGTCCGCGAGATCCGCCGCACCCTCCTGGACGCCGATGTCGCCCTCCCCGCCGTCAAGGCTTTCACCGGCGCCGTCCGGGAGCGGGCGCTCGGGGAGGAGGTGTCGGCCGCCCTCAACCCCGCCCAGCAGGTCGTCAAGATCGTCAACGAGGAGCTCGTCGCGCTGCTCGGGGCCGACGCCCGGCCCCTCGCCCGGGCCAAGACCGGCCCGACCGTCATCATGCTCGCCGGGCTCCAGGGTTCCGGGAAGACGACGTTCGCCGGCAAGCTTGCCCACTATCTCAAGGGCCAGGGGGAGACGCCGATGCTGGTCGCGGCCGACCTCCAGCGTCCCAACGCGGTCACCCAGCTCACGGTCGTCGGGGAACGGGCCGGGATCCCCGTCTTCGCCCCTCACCCCGGCGTGACCTCGGACCAGAAGCCCACCGGCAACCCCGTCAAGGTCGCCCGGGCCGCCCTCAAGGAGGCCGCCGCGAAGGTGCACTCCGTCATCGTCGTCGACACGGCCGGGAGGCTCGGCGTCGACGAGGAGCTGATGAGGGAGGCCGCCGACATCCGCAAGGCCCTCGACGCCCACGAGGTCCTGTTCGTCATCGACTCGATGGTCGGCCAGGATGCCGTCACCACGGCCCAGGCCTTCCAGGACGGCGTGGACACCACCGGCGTCGTCCTGACCAAGCTCGACGGCGACGCCAGGGGCGGGGCCGCGCTGAGCGTCGCCCACGTCACCGGCCTGCCCATCCTCTTCGCCTCCACGGGCGAGAAGCCGACGGACATCGAGGTCTTCCACCCCGACCGCATGGCCTCCCGCATCCTCGACATGGGCGACGTCCTCTCCCTCATCGAGAAGGCGGAGCGGACGTTCGACGTCGACGAGGCCGAGAGGATGGCCAAGAAGGTCGCTAAGGGCGAGGACCTCACGCTCGAGGACTTCCTCTCCCAGATGCGACAGCTGAAGAAGATGGGGTCGATGGGGAAGATGCTCCAAATGCTGCCCGGGATGGGCCAGGCGCGAGAGGCGATCGAGAACCTCGACGAGGGGGAGATCGTCCGCACCGAGGCCATCATCCAGTCCATGACGCCGGGGGAGAGGGCCGACATCAACGTCCTGAACGGATCGAGGCGGGCGAGGATCGCCGCCGGTTCGGGGACGACGGTCACGGCCGTCAACTCCCTCGTCAAGCGTTTCACCGAGGCGCAGAAGATGATGAAGAACATGGCGAAGGGGGGTGGGATGCCGATGCCGGGGCCGGCGGGCGCGGGATTCGGCGGGCCCGGTGGGGCGGGGCTCGGCGGGCCCGGGGGGGCGGGACGCGCCGGGGGCAAACCCCGCAAGGGCAAGCAGGCGAAGCGATCGAAGGGCAAGAGCGGGAACCCCGCGGTCCGGGCCCAGCAGGAGGCCGAGGCCGCGCGTCGGGCCGCCGAGCGGGCGTCCGGGGCGGCCACCCCGGGAAGCGCCTTCGGATTGGGAGGCCCGGACAACGGCTAGCGGTGCTAGCGTCGGAGGCGTAGGAGGGGGCACCCGCCTCGCCGGGAAGGATGGATCATGAGACTCAAGTTGGTCGCCTTGACCGCCCTCGCCGTGGCCAGTCTCGGCGCCTGCAGCACGTCGAGCCCCGTCGTGACCGTGACGGCCCCGACCGGCGGCCCGACCCCCGGCCCCTCGGCGTCGTCCCTCGTCACCCCCGTCGTCACGCCGGTCGTCACGCCGACCCCGACGCCGGACCACTTCTACACCCTCGACGAGACCTGGAGCCTGAGCCCGGAGACCCAGCCCCAGGGTTCTGGATGCTCCCCGGGCCTCGGAACCCTGACCGACGGGATCTGGTTCGGACGCGTGACGGCGTGGTCGCCGACGGAGATCTCGTTCGATATGGAGTGTTGGTGGACGGGGATCGGCGGGGAGACCGAGGCGGCGGCCCGCGGAGACGAATTCGTCAACGACTATTACGTCACCAACGACGTCGCCACCGTCAGGACCGTGTCCATCCACCCCGACGCGTTCGGGCTCAAGGGCGATGTCCTCAACATTTCGGACACCTCGACCTGGGTCGAGTACTCACCGGCCGAGGTTATCGCCGACCCCTGGGGCTCCATTTGCGAGTCGGCGCTCATCGTGTGGATCGCCGTCAACGACGGGATGGTGACGTCCTTCGCGGTTCAGTGGACCCCTTAGGGTCTAGCCCGACGGCCGGAGGACGCCTGTCCGTTGCCCGGCTCGATGGAGACCGGGGGCTTGGGATCAGGTGCCGAGGCGGCTCCGCGGTGCTAGCGTCGGAGGAGTGGGAGGAGGCACGCGCCTCGCCGAGGCGGCTCCTCTTCTGGGATCGCCCGATCCCGGGAAGGACGGATGATGAAAGCCAAGTATTCGGTCGTGGTGGCCGCTCTGGCCGTGGCCGCCCTCAGCGCCTGCAGCACACCGGCAACCCCCACGGTGATTGTGACGGCCACGACCCCCGGCCCGACGGCCTCGCCCGTCGTCACCCCCGTTGTCACGCCGACACCGACCCCCACCGGCCACTTCTACACCCTCGACGAGACCTGGAGCCTGAGCCCGGAGACCCAGCCTCAGGGGTCGGGATGCTCCCCGGGCCTCGGAACCCTGACCGACGGGATCTGGTTCGGGCAGGTGACGACATGGTCGCCGACGTCGATTTCGTTCGACATGATCTGCTGGTGGACGGGGAGCGGGGCGTTGGCGGAAGCGGCGGCTCGCGGCGACGAGGTCAACAACGACTACTACACCACGAACGACGTCGCCACGGTCAGGACCGTCACGGTCGCCCCTGGAGCGTTCGGGCTCAAGGCCGACGTCTTGAACATCTCCGACCCCACAGGGTGGACGATGTTTCCCCCGGCGGCGGTCATCGCCGACCCCGGAGGATCGATGCCGGTCGGCAACCCGCCCTTGGTGTGGCTCGCCGTCAACGGCGGGATGGTGACGTCTTTCGCGGTTCAGTACGTTCCGTAGGGCCGGGGCGGTTCGGGAGGTCGACCCCCAGGGGCCCTGGGGGCGGTTTGCCGCGGGGCCTCCGGGTCTGACAGAATGGCGCGGCGGCGCGTCCGCGTCCGCTATTCGTCTTGTCGGCCTGAGTGGTTTCCAATCGGGCTGGCTCATACCGAATGCAAGGAGGCCGCTCATGTCCGTGAAGATTCGCTGCAAGCGCTTCGGGAAGAAGCACGCCCCGTATTACCGGGTCGTCGTCATGGACTCGCGCACCAAGCGCGACGGGCGGGCGATCGAGGAGATCGGGCTCAGCAAAAACGAGTTGGTGGCCGTATCGGGGATCGGGTGTTCTTCCCGGATTGTCGGATACCTTGATTTACATACCATGCACACCCTTCACGGCAGAGCCCTTGCTTTTGCCACGGGCGTCAAGCTGGGCCGGCCCGATTTGACCGTGATCGTGCCGATGGGCGATGGCGATGCCCTGGCCATCGGGGGGAACCATTTTATCCATGCTGCACGCCGGAACATCGACCTGACCGCTATCATCATGAACAACCGC
>CAYTLH010000185.1:0-6990 GCA_964438525.1 uncultured Demequinaceae bacterium
GTGTACGTCGGGACGGTCGGAACCCTCGAGGAAATCGTCTTCGGGCCGGGCTCTCGCGCCGATGGCACCACGAACGTCATGGGGGCGCTTCGCCGGTCGATGGCCACCACCGGATATTCGGACCTCAAGGAATTCCAGCGCGTCGATGTCGTCGTCTCCCCCTATAGGCCCGGCTAGGGCTCGATCTGGATAGCGTCAGGAAATGAAAACAGTCGTCCTCAAGCACCTTGCCTTCGAGGATCTCGGATCCTGGGCCGCGACGTTGCGGCAGCGGGGCCACAAGGTCTCCTATCTCGAGCCGGGGGACGACTTGACGAGGGCAGAGGACGCGGATCTACTCGTTGTTCTGGGGGCTCCCGTCGGACTCTCCGACATCGGCTCGTACCCCTTCCTTCGCGACGAGGTCGCGGTCGTCGCCCGTCGGCTCGAGGACGACGCCCCGACACTCGGCGTCTGCCTCGGCGCGCAGGTGATGGCGGCGGCGCTCGGGGCCAACGTCTACCGAGGCCTCTCCACCGAGATCGGTTGGGGCGTCCTCAATCTCGCCGACGCCGCGGCCTCGACCCCGCTCGCCGCCCTCGTGGACGCTCCCGTACTCCATTGGCATTCCGACACCTTCGACCTACCTCCTGGAGCCGTCCACCTCGCCTCGAGCGGCGTCACCCGAAACCAGGCGTTCTCGTACGGCCGTTCGCTCGCCCTTCAATTCCACTGCGAGGTGATGGGGTCGACCATCGAACGGTGGCTCATCGGCCACGCGGTCGAACTCGCCGCGGCTAAGGAATCCATCCCCGCCCTGAGGAATGAGAGCCTGAGGCATTCCTTACCGGCGGCCCGCGCGGGGCGGCAGTTCATGGCTGCGTACCTCGATACCCTTGGCGACGAGAAGCCCGCGGACGGCCTCTGGTAGGCCGCGCGACGGGCGCCCGGGCGGCGCTACGCAACGGCGGCGATAGCCTGAAGCGCGATCTCCCTTTCCTCGTTCGTGGGGATCACCCAGACCTGGACCAGGGACTCATCCGAGGATACGAGGGTCGCCTCCCTCTTCTTGCCGGCGTTGCGTTTGGGGTCGATGACGACCCCGAGCCCTTCCAGGCCTGCCATCGACATGGATCGGACGGCATCGGAGTTCTCTCCGACCCCCGCTGTGAAGGCGATGGCGTCGAGGGAGCCGAGTTGAGACCAGTACTGGCCGACGTAGCCGCGGATGCGCCGGGTATAGACCTCTAGGGCGAGGCGGGCATCGTGATCTCCCCCTTCGGCGGCGTGTTCGACGTCGCGCATGTCGTGGTGGCCGCACAGGCCGAGCATTCCGCCCCTCTTGTTCAGTTCGTCGTCGATCTCCCCGATCTCCATACCCGCCGTCCGGGAGAGGTGAAAGACGACGGCGGGGTCGATGTTGCCCGATCGGGTTCCCATGACGAGACCCTCGAGCGGGGTCAGGCCCATGGAAGTGTCGACCGATTTACCGCCCTTGACGGCGCAGGCGGACGCCCCATTGCCGAGGTGGAGGACGATGATCGACAGGTCCTTGATGTCGCGCCCCAAGGCCTCCGCCGTGCGTCGCGAGACGTAGGAATGCGAGGTGCCGTGGAAACCGTACCGCCGC
Source organism: uncultured Demequinaceae bacterium (assembly GCA_964438525.1). GTDB lineage: Bacteria > Actinomycetota > Actinomycetes > Actinomycetales > Demequinaceae > JAFGBM01. The sequence goes on from CAYTLH010000185.1 coordinate 1,610, forward strand.
ACCCCATGGGCCTCCGCGACCCTCCGGTCGATGGCATAGGTATAGGCGGCCTCGGGGAGGGTCTGATGGAAGGCGGTGTCGAACACCGCGACGTGTGGAAGGTGGGGGAAGGCGACCCTCGCCGCGGCGATCCCCGCGAGGTTCGGGGGGTTGTGAAGCGGGGCGAGGGACGAGAGGAGCGTGATCGCGTGTTCGACCTCGTCGTCGATGATGGTCGGGGCGGAGAACTCGGACCCGCCCTGGACCACGCGATGGCCGACGACGACGAGGTCGTCGAGACATACCCCGCTATCCGGTTTCGAGAGTGATCCGATGATCTCCTCGATCGCCTCCGTGAAGTCGGTCACCCTCTCGATGAGGCCGGCGGCGAGCGGCTCGGACTTCGATGTGTCGACGACGCGAAATTTCACGGAGCTCGAGCCGCAGTTGAGGACAAGGGCGATCCCTTGCCGCGTTCCCGTCACGACTTGCCCCCCAGAGCCAGCTCTTGCGTGTGCGAAGGCGTCCCGCTCCATTGGGCCTGGATAGCGGTGATGGCGACGGTGTTGATGATGTCGTTCACGGTGGCGCCTCTGGAGAGGTCGTTGACCGGCTTCCGAAGCCCTTGAAGCACGGGGCCGATGGCGACGGCGCCGGCCGAGCGTTGGACGGCTTTGTAGGTGTTGTTACCGGTATTGAGGTCGGGAAAGATGAACACGGTTGCCCGGCCGGCCACGTCGGAATCGGGCATCTTCGTTTTCGCCACGGACGGCTCGATGGCCGCATCGTACTGGATCGGACCTTCGACCATGAGTTCGGGGCGGCGTTTCCGGACGATCTTCGTCGCGGCACGAACCTTGTCGACGTCCGAGCCGGATCCTGACTCGCCGGTCGAGTAACTGAGCATGGCGACCTTCGGTTCGATGCGGAATTGCGCTGCCGTCTCGGCGGAGGAGATGGCGATGTCCGCAAGTTGCTCGGCCGTCGGGTCGGGATTGATGGCGCAGTCGCCATAGACGAGGACCCGGTCGCCCAGGCACATGAGGAAGATCGAGGACACGATTCCCACGTCTGGGGGAGTCTTGATGACCTGGAAGGCCGGGGTGATGGTATGCGCCGTCGTGTGAGCGGCTCCGGATACCATTCCGTCGGCCATCTCCCCCTCGACCATCATGGTGCCGAAGTAGGAAACGTCCTTGACGAGTTCGCGGGCGATATCGAGCGTGACTCCCTTATGGGAGCGGAGTTCGTGGAATCGTTTGGCGAATCGTTTGACCAGGGTCGCGTCGGAGGGGGAGACGATACGGGCCTTCGATATGTCGACGCCGAGTTCAGAGGCCCGTGTCCGGATCGCCGTTTCGTTCCCCAAGAGGGTCAGTTCGACGACGTCTCGGGTCAGAAGGCTCGAGGCGGCCCGCAGAATGCGGTCATCATCGCCTTCGGGCAGAACGATGTGCCTCTTGTCCGCTCGCGCCCGGTCGAGGAGCTCGTACTCGAACATTAGGGGTGTCACCACGGCCGTCTCCGCCACGCTGATGAGTTGGCGAAGGGCCGCCGTATCGATGTGCTTTTCGAACAACGCGAGCGCCGTGTCGAGTTTGAGGGACGATTCGCGGGTTAGGCGGCCACGGGTGTTGTGGCATCGGGTGGCGGTTTCGAAGGTCCAGTACTTGGTCGTGATGATCGGCAGGCTGGTGTTGAGGCCGGACAGCAGGCGATGCATGGGTTCGGAGGGCATGAACCCTCCGTTGAGGATGATTCCGGCCATGGTGGGGAATCCCTCGGCAGAGTGGCCGCTGAGGACTGCGAGGAGGGCGTCGGCTCGGTCTCCGGGGGTGATGATGACCCTGCCCTGTCTCAGGCGTCCGAGCAGGTGGTCGACCGACATGGCCCCGACCGTGATTCCCAACACCTCGCGGGTGAGCAGGCGAGGGTCGCCCGAATACAGTTCTCCGTCGACCGAGGCCATCAATTCGCTGAGCAGGGGGGCCGACAGAATGGCGTCTTCGGGAAGCGTTCCACCCGCCATTCCCTTGGGCAGGGCCGCTCGGACGTCGTCGAGGCTGGCCGGGTCGCACCTGTTGACGAAGACGGCGACCATGTGGGCGTGGTGTTCTTCGAGTTCGAGTCGGGCGGCCTCGATGACCCGGCTGATGTCCGAAGGGGCTCGTTCTCGGCCGCTCACGACGAGCGCGACCGGGGCTCCCAAGTTAGCGGCGATTCTGGCGTTGAATTCGAACTCGGCCGGCCCGGCCACGTTGGTGTGATCCGTCCCGACGATGACGACGACATCGCATTGTTTGCTGATGACGTGGAACTTGGAAATGATCGTCTGCAAGGCCCCCTCGGGGTCCCGATGAACGTCGTCATACTCAACGCCGAAACAGTCGTCGTATTCGAAGTCGGCCTCGATGTGGGACAGGAGGAGGCGGAGGACGTGGTCTTTGCTGCTCGGTTCCTGGATCACCGGGCGGAAGACCCCGACTCGCCCGATCGATCTTCCCAGGACATCCACGACGCCGAGGGCGATGGCGGACTTACCGGTCTCGCCCTCCGTCGATGCGACGTAGATGCTTCTGCTCACGGGTCTAGCATCCCATCCGCGGGGGTCCTGTCCTGACTCTTGTCCCTGTCGGCCAGTCGTCTGGTCGCGCCGCATTCCGGACCATTGTAGCGAACAGGTCAGCTTTCCCCTTCGATCAGGCGTTTTCCCCTTTTCGTTTGGGACGGGGCGAGTAAACTCCAAGACACCCCTTGGGAAACCGCCGGGGGGCGATCGTGCCGTCCCAAGGCAGAACGCTGGGAGCTTCATGCGTCAATGGCTGTCGCGGAAGTGGCGTGTCCTCGGCCACGCGGGGGTCCGTCCCTTCAATAGAGGCGATCCTCGGCCCGTCGTTGCGACGAATCAGTTCGCCCTGCTTTCCGGCGTCACGCTCCTGCCGTACGCCCTCGCCATGCTGGTCGTCTTGTGGCCGCAGTTGGTGTCGGCCGCCCTCGTCATGTTGGGGCTTATCGCCGGATGGGCGCTCTGCATCTTCCTCAACAGCAAGGGCATCTACCTCGTCGCCTCGAGCCTCGCCCTCCTCCTGCCCATCCTGATCCTTATCCACCTCACGCAGTTCTTCACGGCGGGGTCGGGGTTCCACTACATGATCTTCGCCGGAGGGGCCCTGACCTTCACCCTGTTCCGGTCGGATCAATGGCTGCTCCGGACGTTGTTCATCATCATCTCGGTCGCCGCCTTGGTATTCTGCGAGGCCTTGTTCTCCTCGGGTTCCCCTCGGCACGACATTCCCGGCGAGGTGGTCGAATGGTTCAGGGCCCTCAACATTGCTCTGACGGTTCTTCTGCTGTACGTCATAGGAAGGTTCGACCTTCACTATTACGAGCGGGAGCGTCGGAAAAACGCGGCCCTGCTTGAGGCCGCCCAGGTCGCCGCACAGACCGATGCCTTGACGGAGGTATACAACCGCCGGGGGATTGCCCCGATCCTCTCGACCGTGGCCCGAAAGGGGGAGTACGCCCTCGCCCTCGTGGACCTCGACCGCTTCAAGGTGGTCAACGACAGACTCGGGCATGGTGCCGGCGACGTCGTCTTGGCGAACGCCGCCCGGACGATTGTCCGCTCGGTCGGCGACTATGGGACGGTGGCGAGGTGGGGGGGAGAGGAGTTCCTGGTCGTGCTTCCCGGGATGTCGCTCGCGGAGGCCGATGGCCTCATGGAGAGGGTCAGGGAGGATATGGAGCTCGAGCATGGGACAGGGGCCTCGGACGTCAAGGTGACGGTGTCGGTCGGCCTCGCTCACGCTTCTCGGTACGCCGGCAAGGAAGAGGTGCTCAGGTTGGCCGATGCCAATCTGTACGAGGCCAAATCGTCGGGCCGAAACGTCGTCGTCAGCGCGAGGCTGGCCCCCCAGGAAGCCTAGGGCCCTGTCGGCGCGTTGCCGGGGCCCTGCGTGTGCGCGTACAGTCGAGGGAGGCCGTCGAATCGGGGGGAAGGCCCCCCCGAGGAAGGCCCCACGCGCGTGTGGGCGACGGCCGGGCGGGGCATGAGCGACGAAGAGTCAACCTCTAGAACGGACGTCGAGCCGGAAAGGCCGTCCAGGTTTCGCCCCTTGACGCACTGGTGGAAAGCCGCGACCGCCGTTCACCGCGATGACGACCTGCAGGCCGCCAAAGCCCTCCAGATCTTCCTGATCTTCGCCGTGATCGCCAATACCGGGTATTCCGTTTTCTACCTTTATGTCGATCCCGCGACGCTCTCCCACATACTCGAGGTGAATGCCACCGTGACGGTCGCGTTCCTCGTATCGATTCTCCTCGCCAGGAAGCGCCACCAGTTGGCAGGCGCTCTCCTTGGCCTATCCGCGGCGTCAGCGGAGATCCTCCTTTGTACGAGCTTCCTCGGATGGTCTGTGGGATTTCACCTGTTCCTTCTCGCCGCCGGCCAACTGGTGTTTATCGTCTTCACCGATCGGCAGGTGGGGTTCCGTTGGATGTTCCTCGTCGTGGCAGCCGCGATCTTCCTTATCTGTCAGTTTTCGATCGATCAAGAAAACGGCCCCAGTGCCTTCGCGGAGAACACCCGATTGGTGTTGTTCTCCGTCAACGTCGTCTGCACGGGGATATTGATGTTCGGGTTGGCCGCCATCGCCCACATCAGGGGGAAGGGGGCGACGATCGAGGCTCGAGCGGCGACGGCACGAGCCGAGTACCTGGCCAATACGGATGCCTTGACAGGGCTTATGAACCGGCGACCCGTCATGGTGGAGTTCGATCGTCTCGACGCGCTGGACGCGGGCCTGTACTGCGTCGGAATCGCCGATCTCGACGCTTTCAAAGAACTCAACGACACGTACGGACACGAGTGCGGGGACCGGGTCTTGGCCGCGGTCGGTCGGGTCTTCAGAACCCACATACGGGCGACCGATGTGGTCGGTCGTTGGGGGGGCGAGGAATTTATATTCGTGCTGCAGGACACGACCCTGGAAGACGCCGCGACTCTGATGGAACGGTTGCGGGGCGAGCTCGAGAGACTGTCCGTTTCATGCGGCGAGCACGACCATACGATCAGCGCGTCCTTCGGTGTGGCCGACGGAGAGGCCGGATCGACGTCGTTCCGCGTGGTGAAGAGGGCCGACGACGCCATGTACGACGCCAAGGCGGCGGGCCGGAATGCGGTGAGGGCGCGATCGTTGGCTTCCGAGGAAGGCTCGACGCCGCCTCCGAGACGGAACACTTCCGGCCGATCGGCTCGGGTCAAGGGATCCAAGAAGTAGGCCTGTGCTCCAGATCCTCAAGCATGCGACAGAATGGACGCATCCCTTGAAGGAGATTCCGTGACCCATCGACCCGTCCTTGTCGTCGACTGCGGAGCGCAGTATGCCCAATTGATCGCCCGC
>CAYTLH010000186.1:0-9634 GCA_964438525.1 uncultured Demequinaceae bacterium
AGCCGGTAGTCGATGAGGTTCTGAATGGTTAGGACGGTGAGGCCCTCGTCCTTCGCGAGGACCTCCGCATCTTTCAGGCGCATCATGGTGCCGTCGTCTTTGACCAGTTCCGCGATGGCACCGACGGGCTCGAGGCCGGCCAAGCGGCATAGGTCGACGGCCGCCTCGGTGTGCCCCGCGCGATGGAGGACGCCCCCGGCTACGGCGCGAAGCGGCAGGACGTGGCCGGGACGGATGACGTCCTCCGCGGTCGCGGCCGGATCCGCCAAGACCTCGAGGGTGCGGTGCCGGTCGGCGGCCGAAATTCCGGTGACGACGCCCGTCTTGGCATCGACCGTCACGGTATAGGCGGTTCTGCGGGGGTCCTCGCTGTGCGGAACCATGAGCGGGAGGGCGAGGGCGTCGGCCTTGTCTCCCGGCATGGGGGCGCACAGGTAACCGCTCGAACGGCGGATGGTCCAGGCAACCCAGTCGACCGTCGCCGTCTCGGCGGCGAGGATGACGTCGGCTTCGTTCTCCCGGTCCTCCGAGTCGACGACCAGCACGGGACGACCCTCACGAAGATCGGCGAGGGCCCGATCCACGAGGGCCTCGGCTTCCTCACCCATTCCGGTACTCCAGAAGCCTTTCGACGTACTTGCCGATCACGTCCACCTCTATGTTCACCCGATCCCCCGCGCGTTTGTCCCCCAGGCTCGTGACCTTGAGGGTTGTCGGGATGAGGGACACCGTCATCCTCCCCTCGTCGAGCGCCGCCACCGTCAGGGAGATTCCGTCGACGGCCACGGAACCCTTCGACACGACATAGCGCGACAGGCCCTCAGGGATCTCGAATATAAAGTCTTCCCACTCTGGGCCGCTGCTCCTGTCCACCAGGGTGGCCACGCCGTCGACGTGCCCCTGGACGATATGCCCCCCCATCCGGGAATCCGCCCGGAGGGCCCTTTCCAGATTGACCCGGCGTCCGACCGCATCGGAATCCAGCGTCGTGGTCTCCTGAGTCACCTTCATGACGTCCGCCACCCATCCTTCGGCGTCGACGTCGGCGACGGTCAGACAGACCCCGTCCACCGCCACGGAATCCCCGACCTCCAACGGCCCGTCGAGGCCCGTCGCCGTGACCTTGATCCTGAGGCCGGAATCGGTCTCCTCAACCGCGTCGACGACTCCCGTCGCTTCCACGAGCCCCGTGAACACGTCATCTTCCCCTTTCGGACGGGCGACCCCTGACGAGGATGTCGTCGCCCAACCTCGATGTTGTCACATCCTGAAGCCGCAACGCCTCCCCCATGGTCCCGATTCCCAGATCCCCGATCGCCGGCGTCCCCGACCCGAGGAACACCGGGGCGACATACGCGTGAACCTCGTCGACGAGTCCCTCCCTGAGGAAGGCCGAGTCGAGCGTCGCGCCCCCCTCGAGGATGGCCATTCTGGCCTCCCGTTCCGTGAGTCTCCGCAGCACGACGGACGGCTCGTGGGTGTCGACCTGGATGCCCTCGCCCTCGTCCCACATCTTCGCCCCCGCCGTCTCCCGATGCCCGACGACGACCTTGAGGGGCTGGTGCCGGGCCTTCCTCCCGCCCGGACGGGCGGTGAGGGCCGGATCGTCGACCAGGACCGTCCCCGTGCCGACGATGATGGCGTCGGCCTGGGCCCTCACCCGGTGGGCGTGCCCCCGGGCCTTCTCGCCCGTGATCCATCGGCTCGTGCCGTCGGCCGCGGCCGTCCTTCCATCGAGGGTGATCCCGAGCTTGAGAATGACGTATGGCCGACCCTCCTTCACCGAGTGGACGAACCACCGGACGAGGTCTTCGGCCCCCTTCGTCGGCACGTGAACCGCCTCAATCCCCGTCCTCCGGAGCGCCTCCCCTCCCCCTCCCGATTCGGGTCCCGGATCCGGGACGGCGTATATCACGCGGGCGATCCCGGCCCGCGCCAGGGCGTCCACGCAGGGCCCGGTCCGGCCGACGTGACGGCAAGGCTCCAAGGTGACGACCGCCGTCCCCCCGGCGACCGATTCGCCCTTGGCCTGGGCGTCGTCGATCGCCACAACCTCGGCATGATCGGTCCCCGCACCCCGGTGATACCCCTCCCCCAGGACCCGCCCCGAAGGGTCGAGGATCACGCACCCCACCCTCGGATTCGGCCCGTGGGCCGGACCCTTCTTCGCCAGGGACAGGGCCCGGGCCATCGCCCACCCCGGCGGCGGGCTCGGCCGGACGGCCCCGTCAGGCATGGACGCCTTCCTTCGCCTTCGCCCGCAACAACTCCACCTCGACCGCCGGATTCTCCTTGCGGTAGACGGCCACGCCGGCGACGAATACGTCCGCCCCGGCCTCGGCGACCCTCGAAATGTTCTCCAGCGAGATACCGCCGTCGACCTGGATCCACATCTCGCTCCCGACCTTGACGAGCGCCTCGTTGAGGGCCCGAATCTTCGGCAACGTGGACTCGATGAGCCGCTGCCCCCCTAATCCCGGCTCGACGGTCATGACGACCACCATGTCGAACTCCCGGAGATGCTCGAAGAGGGGTTCGACGGGCGTCCCCGGCTTGATGGCCACGCCCGCCCGGGCCCCCTTGGCCCTGATTTCCCGGGCGAGGCGCACGGGGGATAGGGCCGCCTCCAGGTGGAAGGTGACCGAGTGTGCCCCGGCCTCCACGTATTGGGGCGCCCAGCGGTCGGGATCTTCGATCATGAGGTGGGCGTCGACGGGAATCCTCGAGACCTGGGCTATCCGCTCGACGACGGGGAGCCCGATGGTGATATTCGGGACGAAGTGCCCGTCCATGACGTCCACGTGAAGCAGGTCGGCGGACGAGACGGCCAGGATGTCGCGCTCGAGGTTGACGAAGTCCGCCGCGAGGATGCTGGGCGCGATCTGGATGGCCATGGCTCGACCCTATCCCTCCGGACGACCACCGGAGGAACCCCCGTTCCGGGGGTCCCTGCCCTACGTCTCGCCCAGCTGGGCCCCCTCGGGCAGCCGGGCCCCCCGCCACCACGCCTCGGCGTCCGTCGCCCGCCTTCCGGCCGGCGCAATCCACGACATCTCGACCGGATCCGTCCCCGTCGCCACCACGACGGCACCCGACACCTTCGTGACCGTTCCCGCCGCTCCGCCGGCGAGATCGGGGCGCGGGGTGACGGGACCGAGCTTGGCCACCCTCCCGTCGGGAAGCGTGGTCCAGGCCCCCGGAGCGGGGGTCAACCCGCGGATTCTCCTATCGACGATGTGGGCGGGGAGATCCCATCTCACCTCCGCCTCGTCGCGGGTCACCTTGGAGGCATAGCTCACCCCGTCCTCCCCCTGAGGGATGGCCGAGGCCGTCCCGTCACGGAGCATGGAGAGGGAATCGACCATCAGGGAAGCCCCGGCCTGCGCTAGCCGCGCGAGAAGGTCACCCGCCGTGTCTCGGGGCCCGATCGCCTCCGTCAGGGACCCGAGGACCGGCCCGGTGTCGACCCCCTCCTCGATGACGAAGGTCGAGGCCCCCGTCACCTCGTCGCCCGCCATGATCGCCCTCTGAACCGGGGCGGCGCCCCTCCAGGCCGGAAGGAGCGAGAAGTGGAGGTTCACCCAACCCAGCCTGGTGGAGGCCAACAGCTCCGGGGTTAGGATCTGTCCGAAGGCGACGACCGCCGCCGCGTCGCATTCGAGGGCCGTCACCTCGTCGACGAATCCGGGGTCCGAGGCCCGCTCGGGGGTTCGGACGACGAGCCCCCGCGATTCCGCGAAGGCCTTCACCGGGCTGGGATGGAGTGTCGTGCCGCGTCTTCCCGTCGCGTCGGGTCGGGTCACCACCATCACCACCTCCATCCCGGCGTCGAGGATGCCCTCGAGGGTCGGGAGGGCGATGTCCGGGGTTCCGGCGAAGAGGACGCGCATGCGTCCATCGTAGGGGCCCGGCCCGGAGCCCCTCGGGACGCTACCCCTCGATCTCGAACGGGCCGTCGACCCTGAGCCGAGCCTTGACCCCCGTCGCCGACGCCTCCTTCACGAGGCCCCTGAGCGCGACGACAACCTCCTGCGCGACCCCCCTCCCCGCCAGAAGCACGAGGGCGCCGTCCGACGGAACCTCGTCGACGTCTGGGCGACGGATAAGGGGCGTCCCCCCGATCTCCTTCCCCCGGGCCTCGTCGAGGAGGGAGGGCGGCCCCTCGAACTGGATCACCCGCCTGAACGGGGGCAGACCCAGGTTCGCCCGCTCCCGGGCCGCGCCCCGGGCGAGGTCCCCGGGGGTCCAAGTCTCCAGGGCCCTCCGGGCCGCCGGTTCGAGATCCCCCACGACGATCACCCTCCCTCCGGCCTTCCTCGATCGGACGAGGGCCGCCGCCCCGAACCACAATCTGGCGGAATCGACCTCTGTCCCGACCCGGCCGAGCCCCGAATCCGCTCCGACGATCACACCGGCGGCGTACCCCCCCGACACAGCCGGAAGCGCCCCCGGCGTCGCGACGACGATCCCGTCCGCAACCTCCCCGTCGTCAAGGATCCCGCTGTCCGCCGAGGAAACATGGATCCGGGTGGAGGGAGCCATGCGCTTGAGCTCACCCGCGACCTTCTCGATTCCCTGCCGAACCTCGGCCAACCGTCGCCCGTGGCAGTCCGGGCAGTGCCAGTCCAGGTTCTCCTTGCCGCAGTCCCGGCAGGTCGGAGGGCATCCCTCACCTTCCCGCCCGAGAGGCCCATCGCAGTTCAAGCACACCGACCACCCACCGCATCGGGCGCAGGCAAGGGCGGTCACGTAGCCCGCCCTCGGCACCAACACGAACACCGGACCCCGATCGAGTCCGTCCCGGACGACTCGCCACGCCGTCCCGGGCATCCAATGCCACCCCCCCGGGCCCTCCTCCTCGCGACGCGGTCCCGTCAGGACGTCGACGGCGGGGACCGCCTCGCGCACCGACGCCCGGTCCGCGACGCCCCAGGCGGCCCATCCGTGCTCCACGAGGGCCGCCGCCTCCAGGCTCGGGGCCCAACCTCCGAGCAGAAGCCTCGTCCCCTCGGTTTCCGCCCGTATCGCCGCCACCACCCGGGCGTGCGGGTAGGGAGCGTGAGGGTCGTGGTAGGCGGAGTTCCCATCCGCCCACATCGAGATGAGCGCGGGCCGCGGTACGGGCTGAAAGGCCGTCGGGCGGGTTCCGACCACGATGCGGGCCGACCCGGTCAAGCCCGCGAGGTAGTTCTCGTACCGGGCCGTCGGACCGTCTTCGGTGTGGATGACCGCGACCTCTCCCCCGCTCCTCGTCGTCCACCTCGCCAACCCGTCCTTCTCGAGGCGGGCCACGGCGGCGGCAATCGCCCGGGCGTCCGGGACGATGAGGATGGCGCTCCCGTCCCCCTCTGCGGCGTCCAATACCGGCGCCAGGACGGCGTCCAACGGGAGTGACGATCGGTCGGAATCGGGGATCGCCTCCCATACGAGCCTCGCGTCTCCGCCCATCGGTCCACCCCCCTCCTCGGTTCGCGCGGCCGGGATGGATCTCGACCACGCGCCGTCACGCGGGGGTTCGGCGAACGCCCAACGTTTCTCAACCGAGGCGACCCGGGGCGGAATCGCCAATCGCAAGACGTCCCAGAGGGACCCCCCGTATCGCGAGGCCACGCGCCTCGCCAAGGCGATCCCAGCCTCCGTCGTGGACGGCATCAGCCCGGCCGAACGGATCTCGCTCAAACGCCCCTCGAACGTCCCCTCCGACCCGATTTCGCACACGATTCCCCCAACCAGCCTCCCGTGGAAGGGGATCCTGACCCTTGTCCCCACCTTCACCGTGTCCGTCAGCTTGGGCGGAACGGAGTAGTCGAAAAGCCGATCGAGGTGCGGGAGCGGGCTGTCGACGCACACCCGTACGATCGACGGGCCGGCGCCCATCAGCCGACGGCCGACCGAAGGTCCGCGACCCGGTCCGTCTCCTCCCACGGGAAACCCTCCCGCCCGAAGTGGCCGTACGCGGCCGTCGGAAGGTAGATGGGGCGCCTGAGGTCGAGGGCCTTGATGATCGCGGACGGCCTCAAGTCGAACACCTCTCGGATGGCGGACAGGATCCGGTCCGGAGCGGCCGATTCCGTCCCGAAGGTCTCGAGGTGCATCCCTATGGGATGGGCCGCACCTATGGAGTAGGCGATCTGGATCTCGATGCGATCGGCGAGGCCGGCCGCGACGACGTTCTTGGCGATCCACCTGAGGGCATAGGAGGCGGAACGGTCGACCTTCGAGGGGTCCTTCCCGGAAAACGCCCCGCCGCCGTGACGGGCGGCCCCGCCATAGGTGTCGACGATGATCTTCCGGCCAGTCAGGCCCGCGTCCGCCTTGGGTCCCCCCCTCTCGAACCTTCCGGTGGGGTTGATGAGGGAGCGGTGCCCGGCGGGGTCCAGGTCGAAGGAGGCCAGAACCGGGGCGACGACGGACTCTTCGACGAACGCCCTGAGGTCGTCCGTCGCGATGTCGGGGGTGTGCTGGGTGGAGAGGACGATGGTGTGTACCGTCGTCGGGCGATCCCCGTCGTATCCGATGGTCGCCTGGGCTTTCCCGTCCGGCCGGAGGAACGGCCCCTCCCCCGATCGGCGAGCCTCGGCCAACCGGCGGGTCAGGGCGTGGGCGACCATGATCGGGATGGGCATGAGTTCCGGGGTCTCCCGGCAGGCGTATCCGAACATCAAACCCTGGTCGCCCGCCCCGAGGTTCTCGTCCAGGGCCTCCTCGCCGTCCAAAGGACCGCCGTCCGTGGCGGAATCCACCCCCAGGGCGATGTCGGGTGATTGTGGGTTGATCAACACGGATACGCCGCAGTCCTCGCCGTCGAACCCGCAATCCGGAGAGGTATACCCGATCCCCGCTATGGTCCCCCGGACGATGTCGGGGATTTCGACGTAGGCGTCGGTCGTCATCTCGCCGGAGACGACCACCAGCCCGGCCGTGGCCAAGGACTCGACGGCGACCCTGGCGTTCGGATCCTCCTCAAGGACGGCGTCGAGGACGGCATCCGACACCTGGTCGCAGACCTTGTCCGGATGCCCCTCGGTCACGGATTCCGAGGTGAAGAGACGCTGCGTCACGCTGCTAACCTATCGGGCCCCTCCGACCCAGCCCTTGAGCCGGGCCTCCTTCTTTTTCTTGCGGCCCTTTCCCCGCAGCTTCACGATCTCGTCGAGGATCGCATGGGCCACCCGCATCTTCTCCCCCTCGACCTTCGCGACCTCCTCGCCCTTCGGATCGAACATGATGACCCGGGTGGCGATGTCCCCGAATCCCATCCCCTCCCCGACGGGATTGACGACCAGGATATCCGCCCCCTTCTTCTTGGCCTTGTCGATTCCGAGCTGGGTGACCGTCCCGGTATCGTCCCCGGTCTCGGCCCCGAATCCCACGACGATCTGTTTGGGCCGCCGGGACTTGACGAGCGACGCGAGGATGTCCTCGGTCTCCTCCATCTCCAGGACCAATCGCCCGTCGCCCGATTTCTTGATCTTCTCGGCGTTGACGACGACCGGCCGGAAATCCGCCACCGCCGCGGCCATGATGACCACGTCCGCGTCGGGGGCGACCTCTCGCATCTCCCGGCTCAGGCCGACGGATGTCTCGACGTCGACCCGCGAGATTCCCTCCCCCAGCGGAAGGAAGACGTTCGCGGCGACAACCGTCACGAGGGCCCCTCGCTCCCTCGCCGCCTCCGCCAAGGCGAAGCCCTGGTAGCCCGTGGAGAGGTTTCCGATGTATCGCACGGGGTCGAGTGGCTCTCGTGTCCCCCCGGCGCTGATGAGGAACCTCACCCCCTCGAGGTCTCCCCAGCCATGCTCGGTCGGTTCGTCGACCGAAATCTTCTCGCCCTTCGCAGCCGCGTACAGCGCTTCGACGACGACGTCCGGATCGGGGAGCCTACCCACCCCGACATCCTTGCCGGCCAATTGGCCGACGTCCGGCTCGATGATCGCGACCCCCCGCTTCTTCAGGGTCTCGATATTGTCCTGGGTCGCGGCGTTCTCCCACATGCCCGTGTGCATGGCGGGGGCGAGGACCACCGGGGCCGAGGTTCCCAGGAGGATGTTCCCCAAGAGGTCCCTCGCCTCTCCGTAGGTCAACTGGGAGATGAAGTCTGCCGTGGCCGGAGCCACGAGGACGATGTCGGCCTCCTGGCCGAGTCTGATGTGCTCGACCCCGGGGACGTGCTCGAATACCTCGCTCGGGGACGGCCTGCCGGAGAGGGCCTCCCACGTCGTCCGCCCGACGAAGTTCAGAGACCCCGGCGTCGGAACGACCTGGACTGTATGGCCGTCCTTCATGAGCCTCCTGACGACGGACGCGACCTTGTAGGCCGCGATGCCACCGGTGACTCCGAGGAGAACCCTCACGCTTTCTCTTCCGACTCCGACAACTCGAGAAGGTCACCCGTGTTGATCTCTCGCAGGGCCACAGACAGGGCCTTGTCCGTCGAATCGGCTTCGACCAGCGGGCCGACGTTCTCGAAGTGCCCCTCGCCGAGGGCCTCATAATAGGAGTTGATCTGCCTGGCCCGTTTAGAGCTGTAGATCACCAGGGCGTACTTGGACGGCACCTTCTCGAGCAGCTCGTCAATGGGCGGATTCGTTATTCCCTCCGGGAGGGCGACAGTTCCGGACACGTGCTTCCCTTCGATCCGGTCAATGGGCGCCCCAAGTCTACCCGCCCATGACCAACGCGTGCACCCGGTCGACGGCCTCCTCCAAATCGTCGTTAATCACGACCTCGTCGAACTCGTGAACACGGCCCATCTCCACCCGTGCCGTCCTCAGCCGGCGGGCCCGTTCCTCGTCGTCCTCCGTATCGCGGAGTTTCAAACGCCGAACCAATTCCTCCCAGGACGGGGGGAGGATGAAGACGAAGAGGGCCTCCGGCATGGAACGCCGCACCTGTCGCACCCCGGCCAGATCGATTTCCAGAATGCTGGGGATCCCCTGGGCCAGGTGCTCCTCCACCGGCAGCCGCGGGGTGCCGTACCGATGCTCCCCGTGGACGATCGCCCACTCGAGGAACTCCCCGGCCTCGACCATACGGTCGAATTCCCCGGTCGAGACGAAAACGTAATCCTCCCCGTCGACCTCCTCGGGCCTGGGGGGCCTCGTCGTCGCCGAGACCGAAACCCACGCGTCCCCGTACTTCTCCACGAGTCGCTTGATGATGGTTCCCTTGCCGACCGCCGTAGGTCCGGCGATCACCGTGAGGCGGGTCATCTCGACAACCTCTCGACGAGGGACACCACCTGGTGCTCCCCGAGGCCCCTGAGCCTTCTGGAGGAGGCGATACCGAGCTCCGCCATGATGGCTTCCGCCGTCTTGAGTCCCACCCCCGGCAGCGACCTCAACAGGTCGAGGGTCTTGATGCCCGCCAGGTCTTCGTCCGAACGCCCGAGGGCGATCGCCCCGGCTATGCCCTGCTCCCCCGACTCGATCCTGTCCTTGAAGGCCCGCCTCTTCGACCGGACGTCGTGGGCCTTCCGGAGGGCTTCCCTGCGCTGCTCCGGGGTCAGGGACGGCACGGAGGGCGCGGTGTTCACTCGCCCCTCAAGGCGTAGTAGGCGGCTTCGGACGCGGATCGGATCGACCCCCGGAGCTTCTCGACGAAAGGCCCCGATTCGAGCACCGCCCTGCTTTGG